>JAYVRC010000313.1:0-6571 GCA_043776615.1 Sphingobacteriia bacterium | reverse complement strand
TAATGTTTAGGGTAAAGTTAGTTCGCTTAAAGACAGGTCATCGGGAAATAAATTTATTTTCATGCTAACAGTTAAAAAGATCGTTTTAATAAATTTTTTTCAACCGTTACGTCAATTAGATTCTGCTTATATTTATTGCTGATTAATACTTGTTGTTCGTCTGTTAAAATTATTTCATTTTGTTTGAGCGAAACCAAATGATTAAGATTAATAATAAATTGCTTATGAACCCGAATAAACACTTTTGGTGATAATTGCAATTCGAGATTTTTCATGCTTACTAAAATGGTATGTTTTTTTTTCTGACTAGTATAAATACACGAAAAATCGCCCATGCTTTCTATGTGCACCACATCTTTTGTAAACACTTTTATATAAGCGAGGTTATCTTTTATAAAAAAGAATTCCTCCCCATCAGTTGTTTTTTCGATGGCAGATTCTGACAATAGTTGACAAAGTTTAGATGATGATTTTTTCAATTCAATATAATCTATCGCTTTATTTACGCCCTTTAGAAAACGATCGAATTGTAGTGGTTTAACAATAAAATCTACAACATCGAGGCTAAAACTTTCTGCTGCATATTCCGGATAAGAAGAAATGAAAACTACCACAGGAGGTTGTTGGAGGCTTTTCAACAGTCCAATACCTGAAAGCTCGGGCATATCAATATCAGTAAATAAAATATCTACTTGTTTTTCTTGTAGAATTTCAGCAATTTCTAACCCGTTTCTGCAAACGCCAACTAATTGGAGCCGAGTTATTTTTGAAACAAACAGAGACAATAAATCTCTTTCAATCAATTGGTCATCCGCTATAAGGCAAGTGTACATACTAATTCTATTCTAATCTTCACATGAAAATAGGGTAATAATAGTTAAGTATAACATTTGGTCTACATTTTATCTATTTAAATCTATTTTCAGTTAAACCTGATCGATTTTGAAAGTTTAAACAAATGCAAATTATTATCTTTATTTCAGATTAATATTTTACACAAATGGTGAAATTATATGGCGCAGTTACTGGGGGGTTGCTGCGCCTTTGTTTATAAGGGTATTGAAGTTGTAAATTTTATTGAACTTGTATAATCTAAAAGGTTAGCTGGATAAACAGAATTCTATGTAAGCTATATTTTACCTTAAACGATCCGCATTCTTCACCATCTTCTCGTCTGTATAAATTGCTTTTGCTGCAAGAAATAAAAATACAGGTACAACAAAACTAAACAGTGACCCCAAATTAAGGCTGGCTTCTGTAAATGAAGACTTAGAATTAAAATATAAAGCAATTTGTATTATAGCAACAATGGCGGTAACCATCGTTATTAGCATTTGGCGCTTGCGGTCATTATACATAAAAATTGTGATCAATGAGGCAATTGAAATTGCAACTGCAAGTATCATTACAATTGAGTTTTGACTAGCAATAAACTCAATCCATTCTTTTGCATTAGTAGTTGCATTTATTTTATTGCCACTAAAAAACGAAAATTTAAATGTTGCAGCTATAAAAAGTGCAGCTAAGAATAACCAAATACTTTGAACTCTCTGTATCATATAAATAAATAAAAATCTACAATCTACAATCTTCAATCTGGAATAAAACAAATCCAGATTCCAGATTCATAATTTTCCTCAACCCATTTCTGGATATAAAATAAACTGCTCCATAAACTCGTTCACTTGCTTTTTAACAGTTGCAATCAAATTAGCATCATCAGCATTCATCAATACATTGTCTATTACATTTACCACAAACTGCATATGCTCTTCTTTAAAGCCTCTAGTTGTAATTGCTGGAACTCCGAAACGAATTCCTGAAGTTACAAATGCACTTTTATCATCAAAAGGAACCATATTTTTATTTGCAGTAATATCTGCTTGTACCAATACCTGTTCTGCTTTTTTACCGCTGATATTTTTGTTTCTTAAATCAATCAACATTAAATGATTGTCGGTACCTCCACTAATAATATTGTATCCTTTATGAACAAATGCCGCAGCCATTGCTTGTGCATTTTTTTGTACTTGTTGCTGATATACTAAAAACTCGTCGGTTAAAATTTCTCCAAAAGCCACTGCTTTTGCTGCAATTACGTGTTGTAAAGGTCCACCTTGAATACCCGGAAATACTGCCATATCCAACAAATTACTCATCATTCTAACATTGCCTTTAACATCTTTTAATCCCCAAGGGTTTTCAAAATCTTTCTTCATCATGATGATCCCACCTCTTGGTCCACGTAGAGTTTTGTGAGTAGTAGATGTTACAAAATGACAATGTTCAAAAGGGGAGTTCAATAATTTTTTAGCAATTAATCCAGCTGGATGAGCAATATCTGCCATCACTAAAGCGCCTACTTCGTCAGCCACTTTTCTAATGCGTGCATAATCCCAATCTCTACTGTATGCACTTGCACCGCAATAAATTAATTTTGGTTTAATTGATCTTGCTTGTGATTCTAATTGCTCATAATCAATCAATCCTTCTTCTTTGGTAACCCCATAAAAATATGGTTTGTATAATTTACCGCTATAATTCACAGCACTTCCATGCGTTAGATGACCGCCCATACTCAAATCGAGACCTAGTGTGGCATCACCAGGTTGTAATACGGCTAAAGCAACTGCAGCATTGGCTTGTGCACCACTATGAGGTTGCACATTGGCATATTCTACACCAAAAATCTGTTTAAGCCTGTCGATTGCTAATTGTTCAGTTTGATCAACAATTTCACAACCGGCATAATACCTTCTTCCAGGATATCCTTCTGCATATTTATTAGTCATTACATTACCCATCGCTTCCATAACTTGTAAGCTGGTAAAGTTTTCCGATGCAATCAATTCAATTCCATGACGTTGACGTTCTAATTCCTTGCGTATGAGGTCAAAAACCAGCGTATCTCTTTGCATGTAAACTTTTTTGCAAAGTTAATTGTTCGGTTAATGAGAACCATGATTTGTGCTAAGATTTAATCAAGGTTTTGCTTAATGCTTGGTAATTTGGGCATATTTCCTATTTTCACAGTCCATTTGAACAATGTGTGCGTAATACACACCAACAATTACCAATGAAAGCAATTATACCCGTAGCAGGTGCTGGAACCAAACTCAGACCTCACACATATACACAACCCAAGGCCCTCATACCAATCGCAGGTAAAACAATACTAAGTTTTATTGTAGATCAGTTAAAAGATGCTGGTATCCATGAATTTATTTTTATTGTTGGTTATTTAGGAGAAAAAATTCAGGATTATGTAAAACAAACTTATCCTGATTTAACTACACATTTTGTTTTTCAAAATGAAAGACAAGGAACTGGGCATGCAATTGAATTAACTAAATCTATTGTAGGCACAGATGAGGTATTTGTTGTATTGGGAGATACTATTTGTGAGTATGATGTGCATGAAGTGGTAAATAGTCCGTTTAGTATGCTAGGTATTAAAAAAGTAGACGACCCAAGGAATTTTGGGGTTGCATCAATCAATGAAGATGGGTTTATAGATCAGGTTGTAGAGAAGCCAGCGATACCAAAAAGTAATATGGCTTTGGTAGGATTGTATAAGATAAAAGAAACGCATTTCTTGTTCGAGTGTTTACATCATTTATTTATGCAAGACATTAAAACACAGGGAGAGTACAATTTAACAGATGCATTAGACTGTATGATCAAACGAGGCGCACAGTTTAAATCATTCAAAGTTAAGAATTGGTTTGATTGTGGAAAGAAGGAAACTTTATTAGAGAGTAATGCTACTTTATTAAAAAAGTTTGGAGGAGTAATTCAAGGGCAAGAAAATTTTAAAGACACGATTATTATTCCTCCAGTAAGTATAGGAGCGGGTTGTGATATTGCAAATTCTATTATCGGACCACATGTTGCTATAGGTGCTAATACAAGTATTAAACATTCAATAGTTCGCGAAAGTATTATTGGATCGTATACTAATTTATTTGAAGTGGTACTAGATAATTCTTTAATTGGTAGTGATGCTTCTGTTAAGGGTTTAAGTAGAAGTTTAAATATAGGAGATAATACAGAAATAGATTTTGGTTAATTATTTTTATTGAAAGATTATTGCTTCAGTTGAAGTAAAGTTGATTCATATTCATTCCATATTTCTGCAACAACATCTGCTGCGGGTATAATTTTATGAATAAGAGAAGCTACTTGACCTATTTCTAATTCACCTTCATCTAAATCTCCTTCAAACATTCCTTTTTTTGCTCGAGCTCTGCCTAAAATTTGTTGAAGCTCTGTTTCTTCAGCACCTCTTTTTTCGGCCATTTCAATTTGTTGAAAAAAGTGGTTTTTCAATAATCTAACAGGCACTAATTTTTTCATGCTTAGCTGAGTGTCGCCTTCATTTGCTTTTAATACTGCTTGCTTAAAATTATCATGCGAAGAAGCTTCGGGAGTACAAACAAACCTGCTTCCAATTTGAACTGCATCTGCTCCAAGTATTATTGCAGCCAACATTTGTTTTCCGGTTGCAATTCCACCTGCGGCAATTAATGGAATAGTAATAGCTGATTTAACGGAGGGTATTAATACCATGGTGGTGGTTTCTTCTCTTCCATTATGCCCGCCAGCTTCAAATCCTTCTGCTACAACAGCATCACAGCCTGCATCTTGGGCTTTTTTTGCAAACTTACTACTGCTTACAACATGCACTACAATAATTCCTTGTTGTTTTAAAAAACGAGTCCAAGTAGAGGGATTGCCTGCGCTTGTAAAAACAATTGGAACTTTTTCTTCAACAATAATTTGCATCAACTTTTCTATATCGGGATATAGTAATGGTATATTCACTCCAAAAGGTTTTTTTGTTGCGAGCTTGCATTGTTGAATATGTTCTCTTAATACTTCGGGATACATACTTCCAGCACCAATTAAACCAAGGCCACCAGCATTGCTAACAGTACTAGCTAGTTTCCAGCCACTCGCCCATATCATACCCGCTTGTATAATTGGGTATTTAATATTGAAGAGTGTTGTGATTATATTATTCATACAATAAATTCTATTTATGAAGATAAAAAGAATTTGCCTGTGATAAACAAGTAACCGTTAAATCATTAATGCAAATATGTTCAGGAAGTGTAGCTGTGTAGTATACTATATTTGCTACATCTATAGCTTGTAATGCTTTGTATCCTTCATAAACTAACTCAGCTTTTTGCTCATTGCCTTTAAAGCGAACTAAAGAAAATTCTGTTTCTGCGGCCCCTGGATGAATAGCAGTTACTTTTATTTTGTAAGGAAGTAAATCAATTCGCATGGCTTTGCTTATTGCATCAACAGCGTGTTTTGATGCGCAATAGCCGTTACCATCTTTATACACTTCTTTTCCAGCAGTAGAGCCAATATTAATAATCTGCCCTTTCCCAATTTTCATGAACAGCGGAAGAACGGCTTTACTCATATACATCAAGCCTTTCAGGTTAGTATCAATCATCGTATCCCAATCATCTAATGATGCATTTTCAAAACTATCTCTACCTAATGCTAATCCTGCATTGTTTACTAATACATCTATGTTTTGCCATTCTATTGGCAATGATTCAATTGCATCAAAAACTGCTTTTCTATTTTGAATATCAAAACAAAGAGGCAATACTTTAATACCATTATTTTTTTTGAGTTGATTTGATAATTCAGTTAATCGATCTTCTCTTCTTCCAGTGATGATACAATTCCAACCTGTTGCTGAAAATGTTTCTGCAATTGCTTTACCAAATCCTGAACTCGCTCCTGTAATTAAAATTGTTTTATTCATAAGATATTATTGCCGCTAAATTAGCAAAGAGATTGATAACAATGTTTTCCTATCGGATATTTTCAATAAAATTAAGCATGAATTCATTTACTTGTTTGGTAGCTTCCCACATTCCCATATGGCCTACTCCTTCTAAAACATGCAAATATTTTAAAGTAGGAAGTTTTGATTGTTCTAGTACATCATTTATAGGGGCTGCAATATCTTCTGTACCTGCAATCATTAAGATTGGCAATACAGTTTCTTTAAGAATAATTGCTCTATCTGGCCTTACCATCATTGCATGATAATAAGCTTGTAATGAAGTATTGCTAAATAACTTACTCTTCTCTATGAGTTCATCAACAGCATCTGAAAACGCTTCCTTAAAAACCTCCCCGAATAAATTTGGTATGGTGTTTTTTAAGAATGAGTATCCACCATATTCTGCAATTATCTCAATTCCGCGAGCTCTATTTGTTTTCTTCGCTTCATTATCTGCATAAGCAGAGGAATGAATCAATCCAAATCCTTTTAAATAATTGGGGTATTTTTCTACAAAGGCCAATGTTATGTAACCACCCATGGAATGCCCCAACAAAATGCATTGTGAAATATTTTCTTGATCTAACAAATCTTTAATGTCGTTGGCCATATGGTCAATAGTCAATGCACTTTTATCTTCTATTAATGGGGAAGATCTTGTTCCTTGTAAATCTGGAACAATTACTTTGCAATGATCTTTAAGAAAATTAACTTGATTGTCCCATATACTTCCGTCTTCACCAAAACCATGAACTA
>JAYVRC010000312.1:0-6579 GCA_043776615.1 Sphingobacteriia bacterium | reverse complement strand
CCAAAACCTATTTCACTTATTTGCAAACTAGTATTGCCAAAAAAACGATAATTCATAAATGATGCATTTTAGTTTCAACAGTAAACCTAAGCAGTTTTAAGTTAATTTAGTGCTATGAAAATAATCAATCAAAATAAATTAATTTATTTTCTAGCAACAGTAAAATTCATTATTCCATTTTTGCTCGTTCCTTCTTTTTATGAACTTCATAGAGACGAGTATTTATATTTAGCAGAGGCAAAACATTTAGCATGGGGCTATATGGAAGTACCGCCTATGTTACCTTTCCTAGGATGGATAGCTAATTTATTTGGGGAAACTATGTTTTGGGTTAAGTTATGGCCAGGTTTATTTGGAGCTGCAACATTTATTATTACTGCAAAAATAGTAACAGATCTTGGCGGCAAAACAATTGCAATTATACTTTGCTTTCTACCTTTTATACTAACAGGTTATATTAGATTGTATTATTTATTTCATCCAAATTTTTTAGATGCTTTTTTCTGGACGCTCATGGCATTTGCCTTATTTAAATTTATCAGAACCAATCAAAATAAATGGCTGTATTTATTAGGCATAAGTGCAGGATTAGGTATGATGAGTAAATATTCTACAGCTTTTTATTTAATAAGCATTTTAGCAGGTTTACTTATTACACAGCATAGAACAATTTTTTTAAACAAACATTTATATATAGGAGGATTAATTGGTTTCTTTATTTTTTTACCCAATATATTTTGGCAATACAATCACAATCTACCACTCATTGCTCATATGCAAGAGCTTCAAGAAGAACAACTACAATTTAATACCCCAATAAATTTTATTATCGGACAATTATTAATGTTGCTTCCATTTCTTTTTTTATGGTTGATGGGATTATATTTTGTAAGTTTTTCAAAAGAGGGAAAACCATACCGAATTTTTGGATGGGCTTATTTTTTGGTAATTATTATTTTAATAATATTACATGGAAAAAACTACTATACTTTAGGTGTTTATCCGATATTATTTGCTTTTGGCAGTTATCAATTTGAACAGTATAAATTTAAATATTTAAATTGGGTAAAATACATTCCGCTGGGCTTAGGTATTTTATTGAGTATTTATATTTATCCTTTATTATTACCCATTGCAGAGCCAGCTGAGCTTTCTAGCTATTATCAAAAAGCTAAATTGAACAAATCTGGTGATTTTGTATGGGAGGATCAACAAGAACATGAATTGCCGCAAGACTATGCAGATATGATTGGCTGGGAAGATTTAGCATCCAAAACTGCAAAAGCATATCATAGCTTATCAAAAGAACAACAAACAAAAACATTAATTTACTGCAGAGGTTATTTTTCTGCAGGTGCGCTTAATTATTATGCTAAAAAGTTTGACTTGCCAGAAGTTTACAGTGATAACGCTTCATTTTTAGGATGGATGCCAAAAAAATATGCAATTAATAACCTGATTTTAGTAGGTAAAAATATGCCTGATTCAACTGATTTGGTTTTTACACTTTTTAAAAAAAAGCGAATAGTTGATTCATCTGGAGTTCCCTATTTTAGAGAAAGGAAAATGAAGATTATATTATTTGAAAATGGGAAAGACTCACTCAATATAGCTATTGAGCAAGGTATTAAGCAATTAAAACAGCGTTTTCGCTTATAAAACACACATCTTTCGTACTTTTACAATGTATGTCAAAATCAACTCGTCCTTTACGTGTATTAGTTGCCAAAGTAGGACTAGATGGCCACGATCGTGGTGCTAAAGTAATTGCTACAGCTATGCGAGATGCTGGCATGGAAGTAATTTACACAGGCTTGCGCCAAACTCCTGAGATGGTGGTTAATGCAGCATTGCAAGAAGATGTAGATGCTATTGGCATCAGTATTTTAAGTGGCGCCCATATGACTGTATTTCCAAAAGTTATTGGGTTGATGAAAGAGAAAGGTATGACTGATGTATTACTTACTGGAGGAGGAATTATTCCAGATGATGACATGAAACTGTTGAATGATATGGGCGTGGGTAAATTATTTGCCCCAGGCACCACTACAACAGCCATTGCTGATTATATTAAAGAATGGGTAAAAGTGAATCGATCATTTTAGGAGCAATAAATTATATTTTGTAAATTGCTTTAAGAAGATTAAAACATGAAAACGAGCATTAAAAGAATTAGTAAAAAAATAAATACATCCAGCGAGACCAGTTTACTAATAAAAGCTGGAAAAAATGCTGGAAAAAATGCTATACGTTCATCTAAAGCTTTGGGCTTAGAAATTACTTATTTAAAAAAGGGAGTTATATACAAAGAAAAGGCAAATGGCGAGACAGTAATTTTTAAAGGCAATCAAGCTATTAACACTCCAAAAATTAGTTTAAGAAAAGGAATGACCCTCAATGCTAAAAACTGAAAGGCTACGAATTTTTAGCGGTCCAAATGGATCTGGCAAATCAACTTTGTATAAAGAAGTAGAGCAATATTTTAGCAAAACATCATTTATAAATGCAGATGAACTTGAATCGGTTTTAGCTAAAAGTGGATTAATAGACCTTACACAATTTGATCTCAATCTTAGACCTTCAGATTTACAAAAATTTTTAAAAAGAAAAGCTGCCAAGTCTCTAATAGAGAAAGCTGACAGTGAAGGGCATAGTATCAACATAATTCTTAGGGAGAATTGCATCGTAGACCTATCAAAAAGTACATATAGCTATGAAGCTTCTTTAATTGCTTCCTTTATTAGATGGGCATTTTACAATAAAAGAAAGGGGTTTGCATTTGAATCAGTAATGAGTCATAAGTCAAAATTAAACGAGATTATTTTTGCTAAAAAAAGGACTGAAAATTTATTTATATTTTGTGTGTACTGATGATCCTGCAATTAATATTGAGCGAGTAAAAGACAGAGTTAGAAAAGGCGGACATAATGTTAATTCAGAAAAACTAAAAAATCGTTATTTAAATACGCTCAAAAACCTTTATCCAAGTATTAGATTATCAGACAAAGTATATTTATTTGATAATTCGGGTAAATCCCTTGAATTAATAGCTGATATATCAAATGAAAAGTTGACCATAAAGTCTAATTTTCTACCCAACTGGTTCATTGAATTTGTACTACCATATTATAATAAATTATAAAGTAAAAAATTCCTTATCTAGAGTATCTTTGCAAAAACAATTATAGATGGCTTACGCTACTTTGCTTACCGAATTACAAAACGGAATTTTTACAATTACCATTAATCGTCCTGATAAACTAAATGCCATTAATCAACAGGTAATGAGCGATATCAGTAGCGCCATGGATGAAGCGTATAATAATCATTCAATTCAATCGGTTATTTTAACAGGAGCTGGACCAAAAGCTTTTGTTGCAGGGGCTGATATAAGTGAATTTGCTGGAGCTACAGTAGCAGAAGGAAAAGCTTTGGCAAAAAAAGGACAAGACATTTTTTTTAAAATAGAAAATTGTCCAAAACCAGTTGTTGCATGTGTAAATGGTTTTGCTTTAGGTGGTGGTTGTGAATTGGCAATGAGTTGCCATTTTAGAATTGCAAGTACCAACGCAAAATTTGGTCAGCCAGAAGTTAACCTAGGTTTAATACCTGGATACGGTGGCACACAAAGGCTTACACAATTAATTGGCAAAGGACGAGCTATGGAATTACTCATGAGTGCTGGGTTGATTGATGCAACTACTGCTTTACAATATGGCTTAGTAAATTATGTTGTTACCCCTGAAGAACTAATTGAAAAAGCAACTAGCATTTTGAACGTTATCAATAGCAAAGCTCCATTAGCTGTTGCAGCTTGTATCGCTTCTGCAAACGCAGTTTTTGATGAAACTAAAAATGGTTACGATGTTGAAGTGGATGAATTTGGAAATTGTTTTGGCACTGCAGATATGAAAGAGGGTACCACTGCTTTTTTAGAAAAACGCAAAGCGATATTTTCAGGTAAATAATTAAAACTAGTATATGGAATATAGAATAGAAAAAGATACAATGGGTGAAGTGCATGTTCCAGCTGATGTATATTGGGGAGCTCAAACTCAACGCAGTATAGAGAATTTTAAGATTGCGCAGGACATCAACAAAATGCCTAAAGAAATTATTGAAGCATTTGCCTATTTAAAAAAAGCTGCAGCATTAACTAATTTTGATGCTGGTGTTTTGCCAATTGAAAAAGCTGAATTGATAGGTACAGTTTGCGATGAAATTCTTGCAGGAAAATTAAACGATCAATTTCCATTAGTAGTTTGGCAGACTGGAAGCGGTACCCAAAGCAATATGAATGTAAATGAAGTAGTAGCTTATAGAGGTCACGTTTTAAAAGGTGGGTCATTAAATGATAAAGACAAATTCTTGCATCCGAATGATGATGTAAATAAATCACAATCATCGAATGATACTTTTCCAACGGCTATGCATATTGCAGCATATAAAATTTTATTAGAAACTACTATTCCAGGAATTGAAAAACTAAGAGATACACTTACTGCTAAAAGCAAAGCATTTATGCATGTGGTAAAAATTGGTCGTACTCATTTTATGGATGCAACTCCACTTACTGTTGGACAAGAAATTAGTGGTTATGTATCTCAACTAAATCATGGACTAAAAGCTATTAATAATACACTAAGCCATTTAAGCGAATTGGCTTTAGGTGGAACTGCCGTTGGAACAGGAATCAATACACCAAAGGGCTACGACGTTAATGTTGCCAAGCATATTGCCAACTTAACTGGTTTACCTTTTGTAACAGCAGAAAATAAATTCGAAGCATTGGCAGCTCATGATGCGATTGTAGAAGCACATGGAGCTTTAAAAACAGTTGCGGTTAGCTTAATGAAAATTGCCAATGATATTAGAATGTTATCGAGCGGACCAAGAAGTGGAATTGGCGAATTATTTATTCCTGATAACGAACCAGGTTCATCTATCATGCCTGGAAAAGTAAACCCTACACAATGTGAAGCATTAACCATGATTGCTGCACAAGTAATGGGCAATGATGTAGCCATTAATATCGGAGGAATGAATGGTCATTTTGAGTTAAACGTTTTTAAACCAGTAATGATTTATAATTTCTTGCATAGTGCAAGATTAATCGGAGATGGTTGTGTAAGCTTTAATGATAAATGTGCTATTGGCATAGAACCCATTGAATCCAATATTAAAAAGCATGTAGACAATAGTTTGATGTTGGTAACAGCATTGAATACTAAAATTGGTTATTACAAAGCTGCTGAAATTGCTCAAAAAGCACATAAAGAAAATACTACGTTAAAAGAAATGGCAGTCAAGTTAGGATACTTAACACCAGAAGAATTTGATGAGTGGGTAGTGCCAGCGCAGATGGTAGGCTCCCTATAGAAATCTTCAATTATCAATCTTCAATCTGATTTCAGAATTACAGATTGAAGATTCCAGATTGTAGATTGTAGATTAATGAACCTTTTTACCTCCAATATAAGTAGCCGAAACTTTTGTATTTAAGATATCAGTTTCTGCTACTTTCATTAAATCTTTATCCAATAAAATAAAATCTGCTTTTTTACCAACTTCCAAACTGCCCACTTCTTTTTCTAAGAAGCTTGCTTTGGCAGCCCAGATGGTCATTCCGCGAATTGTTTCTTCTCTTGAAAGTGCGTTCTCCATTTGAAAACCGTTAGCTGGAAATCCTTTGGCATCTTTGCGTACAACTGCTGCTAAAAATGTTTTGAATGGAGAAATATCTTCTACTGGAAAATCGGTACCCAATGGTATCCATCCATTTTGTTGTAGTAATTGTTTGAATGCGTAAGCTCCTTTCATTCTTTCTTTTCCTAAACGAGATTCTGCCCAATACATATCGCTAGTGCCATGAGTGGGTTGCACCGATGGAACAATTGCAGCTTTAGCAAATAAATTAAAATCTGATTGATTGATAATTTGTGCATGTTCAATTCTCCAACGTTTATCATTCTTTGGTTGAAGATATTTGTTGTAGATGTTCAGCATTTCTCTGTTGGCACTATCACCAATTGCATGTGTACACATTTGAAATTCAGTAGTACTCAACACTTTAGCCAATGAATCGTAGTGCGATTTATTTCTTAATAAAAATCCACCCCAACCTGGTTTATCTGAATAGTGTTTTAACAAACAAGCACCTCTACTACCAAGCGCACCATCGGCATAAACTTTGAATCCATTTACAAATATTTTATCGGTTTTATAGGGACCACTTTTAAGGTATCGATTGATATTTTCATCATTATCGCTCAGCATTACATATAAGCGAACGTTTAACTTTCCATCTTTTTGAAGCCCATCTAATAAATTAACATCATTATAATTTAAACCACAATCAGTAATGGTGGTAAGGCCTTGATCAAAACAATTTTTTTGAGCAGCTTGTAACCATTTAGTGTAATCATCTTTAGTAGGTGAAGGAATTTTTGCATACACTGCATTATCGGCATTATCAATTAATACACCTGTTAATACTCCGTTGATAGTTTGAATATCGCCACCTGTAATTATTTGTCCGGCTTTAATACCAGCTAATTCTAATGCGGCAACATTGGCAAT
>JAYVRC010000311.1:0-6581 GCA_043776615.1 Sphingobacteriia bacterium | reverse complement strand
ATAAATCGCCAGGTATTCGATTGGCTAATCCTTCGCTTACTTCTTTTAAAGAAGCTGCTAATTGTAATAAAGCCTGATAATGACGAGCATTGGTAACAATAGTAGATTCACTATAAATATCACCACTAATTGTTTTTTGTATCAATTGTTTTTTTAATTCACCAATTCCTTGATTATTTTTTGCCGAAATAAAAATACAATTAGTAAATTTTCCGAATTTTTCTCCAGCATCTTTTGTAAATTCATCTAATTTATTACCAACTAAAATATAATTAATCTGCTCACTTTCAAATTCCTTCACAATGGTTGCTAATTCATCAACACCCATTTCAAAAACATCAAATAAATAAATAACTACCTGCGAAGAACGCATTTTTTCCTTACTTTTTCCAACCCCAATTTGCTCAATAATATCCTGTGAATGTTCGCGTATACCAGCAGTATCAATTAATCGAAATAATACTCCTTCAATATTTATTATTTCTTCAATTGTATCTCTTGTGGTTCCAGCAATATCACTTACAATGGCCCTACTCTCATTCAATAAAGTATTTAACAGTGTTGATTTACCTGCATTAGGTTTACCAATAATTGCAGCCTGGACTCCATTTTTAATTACGTTACCTAATTTAAATGAATGAATTAATTGTTCTGTTGATTGAGTTAGCGCAGCAATTAAATTATTGAATTGTGTTCTATCTGCAAATTCTACATCTTCTTGTGAAAAATCTAGTTCCAATTCTATCAAAGCAGAAAAACTAATTAAAGATTCTCGCAGTTGTTTTAAATCATTGGAGAACCCACCACGCATGGTGTGCAATGCAGCACGTTGACTAGCGGCTGAATTACTTGCAATTAAATCTGCAACTGCTTCTGCTTGAGCAAGATCTAACTTTCCTTTTAAAAATGCACGTTGTGTAAACTCTCCTGGTTTTGCTAAACGCACACCTCGTGCTGTAATTGACCGAATAATTTGTTCTTGAATAAATGGAGAACCGTGACAACTAATTTCAATTACATCTTCACCAGTATATGATTTGGGAGATTTATACAATGATAATACTACCTCATCTATAATAATATTTTTTTCTTTCAATAGCCCAACGTGTATAGTATGAGACGCTTGTTTATTTAAATCTTTTGATGAAAATAATTCATTCATTACTTCATACGATTTTGGACCACTTATTCGTATCACTCCAATTGCACCAATACCCGGAGCTGTAGCTAATGCAACTATTGTATCATCCCAACCTTGTAGCGAAATATTCATTAGGTAAATATAACTTCTTTGATGATTTTTTAATTATTCATCTGCCACTAAAAAAGTAATACTTTGCTTATGCCTATAAATTACATTTCGTCCATTTTGTACTGCTGGCCTCCAATTCGGTCCTTTTGCAATAACTCTGATGGCCTCATTTTTAGTGCCATAACCTGGATCATTTTCTGCAACTACATCACTAATTATACCTGATTTGTCAACTATAAATGAAACAACAACTGTATATCTACCAGATGGCGCTCCATTCTCTACAGGCAAACTGCTGTTTAAATTTCTTTCTAAATACTTGGACCATCCTTTTATGCCTCCAGGAAATTCAGCAGGTATTTGTACTACATAAAATATTTTGTCAGATTCTTCTTCTTTAACAATTGCTGATACGCCAGCAACTGATTTTTCTATTGGTGCATTAACTATATCATTGTTATTTTCTCCTTCTTGATTAAAATTACTAATTACTGTATTCTCTATTTCATCTATTGATTTTACTTCATCTTCTGGAGTTACTTCATTATCTTTTACAATGTTTGGAGGAGTAACAGCAACTGTTTCTAATTTAGGCTGTTCTTTTTTCATCGGTGGAGGTGTTTCAATTTTTTTTGTTTCATCCTTGATCGATTCCAATGAAATATCAATTGTATTAAGTACAATGGCTTCTCTTTTATTTGCATTGGCCATTAAAATTATTGTGCCAAATAAAGTTGCAATACTCAATGTAACAATCAATGCTTTTTTTAATCTACCATCGTATGTTTTTCTTAAATCATACGCACCATAATTTTTATTTTTCCCATCAAATAAAATATCGAGCCACTCGCTCTGAAGGATCTTATTTTTTTCCATAATAATGATTTACTAATAGGATACATTAAACCAAACTATTCCATAAAATAATTATTCTTCAACGTCATTTAAATAAAAACTCAAACTTTACTGCACAAAAAAAGTCCCGATTAATATCGGGACTCTCTACTCTATACTGATTTTAAATAAAATTATTCTTCTGAAACTTGGAAAGTAATACTTTGTTTGTGACGATATATTACGTTTCTACCGTTTTGAACAGCAGGCTTCCACCTTGGTCCTTTTTGAATTACTCTTACAGCCTCAGCTTTTGTACCATAACCAGGGTCATTCTCAGCAACAACATCACTGATACTTCCATCCTTTGATACAATAAAAGAAACTACTACAGTATATTTTCCAGCGGGTGCTCCATTTTCAACTGGTAAATCTCTGTTTAAATTACGCTCTAGGTATTTAGCCCAAGCGCCGATTCCTCCAGGAAATTCAGCAGCAATTTGCACTACTGTAAATACTTTATCGTAATCTTCTTCTTGCTTAGGTGCTGCTACAACACCTGTACCACTTTCAACTGGTGGTGCTACAATTCCATCATCTTTTGCTCCTTCTTGATTGATGGTTCCAATTTTAGTATCTTCTAATTTGTCTACTTCCTTAATAACATCATCTTCCTTCACTAACTCATCTTTTACAATTTTAGGTGGAGTGAATTTAGTAATTTCCACTTTGGGAGGTTCTTGTTTTGGAGGTGGTGGTGGAGGCGGTACATCAGGTTTTTTTTCCTCCTGCTTTACGTTCTCCAATGAAACGTCTTGCACAATAAGTTCGCTTTTCCCTTTACCAGCTCTATTGGCTAACATGTTGCCACCTATAGCCAACAAAACGATAATGAGTGTTCCTATTAGGGCACGTGTAATGCGCTGATTATAGGTTTTGCGCAACTCATAAGCACCGTACTCCTTGTTCTTGCCATCAAAAATGATGTCAAGTACGTCGGCCGTCATGATTTTATTTACATCCATTGTAAAAATATTAATTTGTTAGTGCTAGTTTATTTTACTTAGCTGATGTTGCAGCTCCTTCAGATAACTTTATTAAACTTTCTTCAACAGCTAAGATGTCTACCAAAGCATATCTTTTTAATACATTAATCGACATTTCATCTAATATATCAATCACATTTTTGTAAGTACACTGAGATGAAGGTTTTAATATTACTACTAAATCTTTTTCTGGTGTATTTCTTTTTTTGTCGATTAATACGGTTCTGATTTCTTTAAATGTAGACGATTTAAAATTAGATGCATCGGGAGTTAATTGTCCCTCGTAGTAAAAAACATTATTGTCTTTTCCTAAAAGTATAGTAATAACACCTGATTCCTTCGCCTTATTTTGGTCTTCCGGCTTATCAGCATCTTTTGGTAAAGTTAGCTTCATAGCTGTTGGCTGACTCATAGTTGTAGTAAAGATAAAAAACGTAATCAACAAGAAACCTAAGTCCACCATAGGTGTTAAGTCAACCCTGGTTGATAATTTTTTCCCCTTTTTTACGCCGGGGCCTTTCTTATGTCCGCCGCCGCCCGAAGTATCCATTTCTGCCATGTTGGTAGAATTTAGTTTTCGTTAATAATATATTATTCTTCTCTTTTTTCTCCAGTCTGATTCATTTTCCATAAGTCTGTGCCTAGTGGTGCAGCTTCTGGATTGGTAATCATTTGAAATCTAAAAATTTCATTCTTTTTAAAAGCGTCTATAACTGCTTTAAAAGAAGGATATTTTGCCATATTATCTCCTTTCAAAAGGAAAGCTGGTGCTTTCATTCCTAAATAAGCATCATTAACAGCTCGTAACCAAATTACTAACTCATTATTAGATGAGTCTAGTACTGGTATGCCTGGTAATTTATCTCCCTTTCTATTTTCTTCTGGCATTGCTAAAAAAGATGACATACTTCCAAGAGGTGCTCCGATAAACAAAGCATTTTTAAATGCTTGTACATTTAAATTGAGGCTTCTCGTTGAGTTTAATGAATTAGCAATTGTTTCCTTCTTGCCTTTATCATCCATCTCAAGAAATACTTTGCCGGCTTTATCTAAGATTACCATTACATAATCTTTCTGTGGTGCAACTTTTGCAGCAACAGAATTAGGAGTTGTAACAGCAATAGCTTCAGCAGGTTTAAACTTGGTCGTTAAAATAAAAAACGACAACAAGAGAAAGGCCACATCGCACATCGCCGTCATATCTATATTCGTACTCTTTCGAGGTAATTTGGCTCTACCCATTGTTTATGATTTAACTATTTCACTTTATTAGATTCAAAACATTACAATTTCCATAAATAACCTTTGTTATTTATAATTAGCAGCAAAGCTTTGTGTTAATGTGAAACCAGACTCATCAATACCATAGGTAATACCATCAATACGAGTAGTAAATACGTTGTAGAAAATAATTGCTACCGCAGATGTACCAATACCCAAAGCTGTATTAAACAACGCTTCAGAAATACCTTTTGATAATTCACGTGCTGCATCTCCACCACCTTCATCTCCCAAGGCAGAGAATGATTTGATCATACCCAATACTGTACCAAATAAACCCAATAAGGTTGCTACCGATGCAATAGTAGATAAGAATACAAGATTCTTTTCTAACATTGGCAATTCGAGTGCGGTTGCTTCTTCAATTTCTTTTTGAATATTCATTACTTTCTGTTCTGTTTCTAGTTCAGTATTCGTAATCATTTCCTTATACTTCTTTAAACCTGCTTTCATTACATTTCCAACAGATCCTTTTTGCTTATCACAAGCAGCTAATGCTTTATCTACTTCTTTATTTGCTAAATGAAACTGAACATTGCGAACAAACTCCACATTATTTCCAGTTCCTGCAGCTTTCATAACAGTTAGCATTCGCTCAATTACAAAAATCATCACGATTAAAAAGTTGCCTATCAATATAGGTACAACAATTCCACCTTCATACATTTTACTTAACCCTGTTTTTGGTCCTTTATGCTGAGGCCAAAAACCACCAGTTAAATCAGGAGTAGTAAAATTACTATCAGCTCCTAAAAAAAATCTCCAAAGTAGATAACCCACTACAACTCCTGCAAATGGGGCAATCCAAGAAATAATGTTGCTGCTCTTCTTAGGTTGAGTTGAAGATGCACTTTTTACTGCGGCGGTAGGTTTTGTTTCAGCCATGACTCAATTGGTTTTTTGTTTTTTAAAAATTACAGTTGATTTAAAATTTTCACTTCACAATGCTACTGAAAATTTTGCTAATTCAGCAAAACAAAACAATTACACTTGAAAGGAAATACAAATTAGGTATTTTATTCAACGGAACAAGTAATCAACCAAAAAAATTTTTTATGTATTTTTACCGATTTATTGCATTTATTCACCATCCATCAAACAGTTGCCAAAAAAAATTATTGAAGCTATCCTAATGTTACCTTTAGTCTCTTTAAAAAACTACTAAATTAAACAATGAAAAAAATTCTGCTTTCATCCACCGCTTTGTTGCTGGCAATTGGGATTTTTGCTCAACAAAGACCACAAAACCCTACTCCTCAGGGTCCAACACCTGCGCCTGGTTCAGGAATACCTGCTGCTGGAACCCCTAATTTAAGCGCTTTTGGTAATTTTGGTGCAACACGCCAAGGTCCAAAACCTTACAAAGAAGTAATTACAGATAAAGCAGTTACCAAAAAAGGGCTGTTTACTGTTCACAAAATAGACGATAAATACTTTTTTGAAATTGCCGACTCAATTTTTGGCAGAGAAATATTATCTGTGGTACGATTTATTAAGGTGCCAGCAGGTGCTGGATATGGAGGTTCTATGGCCAATGGTCGAGGTCAGATGATTAGTTTTGAAAAAGGGCCCAACAATACTATTTTCTTAAGAACTGTTACTTTGGTTAATACATCTGAAAAAGACCAAGATATTAGTAAAGCAGTTGATCTTTCTAATTTAAATGCTATTGCACAAGCATTTCCTATTGCCGCATTTAATAAGGATTCAAGTGGTGTTATAATTGAAGTTACCGATTTCTTTAAAGGAGATAATCAGGCAGTAAGTATTAGCCCTAATACCAAAAGAGGATTAAATCTTGCTACTTTAGCAGCGGATCGTTCTTTTATTTCTAAAATAACAACCTACCCAATTAATACGGAAATAAAAACAATTAAAACTTATACTGCTACACCTTCCGTAGGTGGATTCGGAGTTCCTACATTTCCTGGAGTTCCTACTACGATTCAAGCTGCAAATGAAGCTGGGGCAGTAACAGTAGAATTAAATACCTCTCTTTTACTTCTCCCAAAAGTTCCTATGGAAAGAAGAATCGCAGATCGTAGAGTTGGCTTTTTTACGCGCAATTTTGTTCGCTTTAGCGATATACAACAAGAGGTAGAGAGGATTGAATTTGCTGTACGCTGGCGCTTAGAGCCTAAAGATGACGAGTGGGAAAAATGGCGCAA
>JAYVRC010000310.1:0-6581 GCA_043776615.1 Sphingobacteriia bacterium | reverse complement strand
ATCAGATTAAAGCACAAGTAGAAAATACTACTTCTGATTATGATCGTGAGAAATTACAAGAACGTTTAGCTAAATTAAGTGGTGGTGTTGCTGTACTTTATGTAGGCGCTGCAACAGAAGTAGAAATGAAAGAAAAGAAAGATAGAGTTGACGATGCTTTACACGCTACAAGGGCAGCTGTTGAAGAAGGTATTGTACCTGGAGGTGGAGTTGCTTATATCCGTGCTGTTGAAAGCCTAGAGAAATTGAAAGGTTTAAATCAAGACGAAACAACTGGTATTCAAATTATCAAAAGAGCTATTGAAGAACCACTTCGTCAGATAGTAATCAACAGTGGAATCGAAGGATCTATAGTTGTTCAAAAAATTAAAGAAGGAAAAGGAGATTTTGGATTCAATGCTCGTACCGAAGTGTATGAAAATTTGTTTAAAGCAGGTGTAATTGATCCAACAAAAGTTACCCGTGTTGCTCTAGAAAACGCTGCATCTATTGCTGCTATGTTGCTCACAACTGAGTGTGTAGTTGCTGATAAGCCAAAGCCTGAAGCTGCTCATTCTCATGCAGGTGCTCCTGATATGGGTGGAATGGGTTACTAATAATTTTTTTAAAAGTATAAAAAAAGGTCCTTGTGTAAAACAAGGACCTTTTTTAGTTGTTAGCAGTATTATGCTTTTAAATATTTAGTAAAACCTTGTACAATAATGCATTGAGCGTATCCATAGCTTAACATTACAACAATATTTAAAATAGTATCCTTATATAGAAACATATTTAATGCAAGTACAGAATCAGATAGAACAAACAAAAGTGCTCCAGGTAAAAAAAATGAAATCCCTAAATTTTTTAATTTTTTATCTCCTAATAAATTAGCAGCTGTAGCTGTCATTACACATATTGCAGCCATATAGATTTTCACTGGTAATTCTAGTGAACCTAAATAGGGCTTCAAAAAATTCAATAGCTTAATCGCAAGAATTGTAATCAATATAGCAGCAATTATAAATTCTGTTGCTTTATTAAACCTTAAATTATTGGCTTTAAGGAAAAACATTGTGTAACAAATATGTGTGATTAAAAATGCAGCCATGCCGGCTAAAAAAAATCCATTACCTGGATAAATTAAAAATAGGTCTCCCAAAAAAGAAGATAATAAACCTAGATAAATGATTGATTTACTGTACAAATAAGCATTCCTTCTCACATTTAGAAATAGATAAATAAATAAAATTGGTAAAAGCATTAACTTTGTAATATGCTGATAATCGGTTTTGTCTAGATATATAAATGCACAATGTGCAAATAGAATTACCCAGAAAAATATTATTCCATTCTTTTTTATCAGATTCATGCAATTCTTAATTAATTAAAGAAAGAACGTAAAATAATGGGTTTTTATTCATAAAACTTAGGCTAATTTTGCAAAATGGAATTGAACGACGAACAATTTTTGGACTATTGGACTAAAAATAGCCAGAAACAAAAAAGTAGTTCAAGGGCTTTTTTAATTGGTTTATCATCTGGCTTTGCAATAGGCATTGGTGTATTAATGGCCATTTTATCGGGATGGTATCCTAGGGCAACAATGGAAGCAAATAGCAAAATGAGTTCCGCTGTACTTTTTTTTGCTATTCTATTGATATCGGTGTTTATTGCAATCATGTACCGAAAGTTTAAATGGGAAATGCAGGAACAACGTTTTTTAGAAATAATCGCTAAAAAAAATAAACAACAAGGAAGCAGCCTAAATTAATAAGGTTGAGTCTATAAAAACAAAAACTAGGAATGAGAAAATCGATTTTTGCCTTTATTGGATTGGTGTTAATGTCTTTGTCATGTGGCAAAACAGCAGATACTGGTTGTACTCCAGCAACTCCAGCATCTGAAAAAACTGCTATGATAGCTTATTGTACCGCTAACAGCATTAATTATACTGAACATGCTAGTGGAATATTATACGAGATAGTTAGTCCGGGTACTGGTATTTATCCAAGCCTATCATCTACAGTTTCATGTTTATACACTGGAAAACTGATGAATGGAACAATTTTCGACGCAGCTACTAGTAATCCTGCCACTTTCCCATTGGCAAATGTTATTGAAGGCTGGAAAATTGCAATTCCTTTTTTAAAAACTGGAGGAAAAATTAAAATGGTGATCCCTTCTGCATTGGCATACAGTTGTGTGGGTACTAATGGAATTACTGGTAATTCTCCTTTATTTTTTGAAGTTACTTTAGTACAAGTTAGATAAGTATATATTTATTATTTATATGTTCATAATTGGGGCTTAAAAGAGCTGTCCAATATATACCTCATTCCCCTATCTTTGCCAACCTGAAAAAAATCAGGATTTAACTACGTAAACCGTTACTAATATGCAACTTAAAGGTTTAGTGCGTTTTTTTGCCATAGCACTTACATTGATCTGTCTTTACCAATTGTCTTTTACATGGTTTGTAAGAAACCATGAAACTGAAATGGATAAAAAAGCCACCGCATGGCTGAAGACATACCCTAGTCCGGAAACAAAGTATCCGGGTAATAAAGAATTACAATCTGCATATGCCGATTCTCTCGGTGATGTTAAGAAAGATCGTTTACAACGATTATTAGATAGTACCAAAGATGTGAAATTGGCATTTGGTTTAACTACCTATAGGAGTGCAAAGGAGAAAGAGCTTATGCTTGGTCTTGATTTGCAAGGTGGTATGAGTGTAACAATGGAAGTTGGACTTGATGGCTTAATTAAATCACTTGCTAATTATTCAAAAGATGCTGCTTTTAACAAAGCAATTGAAAATGCTGTTGCTAGAAAAGCAAATAGTGGTGCTGATTTAATTACTTTATTTATCGAAGAATATAAGAAGACTACTCCCGAAGTAAAATTGGCTCCTTTCTTTGCTGCTCGTAGTAATGGGAAAGTAAAAATTGATGAAAGCAATTCAGTTGTTGAAACTTATTTGCGTAGTCAAGCAGAAGCTGCGTTCAATAATACTTACCGTATTTTAAGAACAAGAATTGATCGCTTTGGTGTTTCTTCTAACAACATTAATCCCGATCCTGCTAAAGGAAGAATCAATATAGAACTAGCTGGCGTAACCGATAAAGAAAGAGTAAGATCTTATTTACAGTCAACTGCCAATTTACAATTTTTTGAAGTGTACACTTTAGAAAGTAAAGATTTACAAAGTGGTATTGTTGCCGCCGATAAATCGGTTGAAGATTTTTTGAATGGTAATAATAGTGTAACAGTTGATTCTACTAAAAAAGTAGTAACCGCTTCTCCAAATGTTAAAGTAGATACTTCTAAAACTGCAACCATTTCTTCTTTATCAAACGATAGCAATAAATCTACTACTGCTAAAGCTGATACAACAAAGGCTAAGAAAAATACAAATCCAATTTTACGATTAATTCAAATTTCTCAACCTTACCAATCAGAAAATGGTAAAACTAGCTATCCATCTTCAATTGGATATATACAATCTAAAGATACTGGTACGCTGAACGATTATTTAAGAATGGAATCTGTTAAATCTAAATTCCCTTCCAACCTTCAATTTGTTTATGGAAAAGCAGAATTAAATGATCCTAAGCTCGCTAATGTACTTACACTTTATGCAATTAAAACATTGGATAATGGACAAGCTGAATTAGAAGGTGATCACATTTCAAGCGCTTCTCAAGATTATGATGAAAGAGGCCGTATTGCTATAAAAATGAATATGGATAAAATTGGAACCAATATTTGGGCTAAGATGACTACCCGTAATGTTGGAAAACCAATTGCCATTATTTTAGACAATTTTGTATACTCTGCTCCTAATGTAAACGATCCAATTACCACAGGTAACTCTCAAATAAGTGGAAACTATACTATTAAAGAAGCACAGGATCTTTCTGAAATTTTAGAAAGTGGTAAACTACCTGCTCCTGCAAAAATTGTGCAGAGCCAAACTGTAGGGCCAACTCTTGGTAAAGAATCTATTAAAGGAGGTGCAATGTCTTTCTTAATTGCATTCATAGTGATATTCTCATTAATGTTGTTGTATTTTAATACAGCTGGTTGGGTTGCAAACATAGCATTGATATTAAACTTGCTGTTTACTATTGGTGTACTAAGTGCATTGGGCTTTACTTTAACTGCTCCAGGTATTGCAGGCTTGGTACTAACCATCGGAATGGCAGTAGATACCAATGTAATTATATTTGAGCGTATTAAGGAAGAGTTAACTAAAGGGAAAAATTATGCAACTGCAGTAAATGATGGTTATAGAAGATCATTGTCCCCTGTATTAGATGCTCACGTTACTACTTTATTAACTGCTATTATTTTAGCTTACTTTGGTTTAGGACCAGTTTTAGGATTTGCTACCACACAAATTATTGGTATTTTATTATCATTGTTCTGTGGAATCCTTGTATCTCGTTTAATAACCGATTGGTACACTAACAAGAACAGACACTTTGAATACTTTACAGCTATCTCAAAAACTGTATTTAGACATGCTTCTTATAAATTTATTGAGTATAGAAAGTATGCTTATGTATTATCTGGAATTATCCTAATTATGGGTGTAGCTTCTTTCTTTAATGGTTTTGATGAGGGAGTTGAATTTGCAGGTGGACGTAGTTATACAATTAAGTTTGATAAGCCTGTTAGTCCAGATGAAATTAGAAATGATTTGAAAACAGTTTTTGGTGAGTCTCCAATTACTAAAACTGTAGATACTAAAAATCAAGTAAATATTACTACTTCTTATAAAATCAAAGAAACAGGTAGTAATATCGATTCTTTGGTTGAAAAAATGTTATACACAGGTTTGCAAAAACATTTACCAGCAGGCACAAGCTTCAATACTTTTGAAACAAGCTATAAACAAAGTTCTCAAACTGTATTACCAACAATTTCAGACGATTTAAAAGCTGGTGCAACAAAAGCAACTGTCTTTGCAATCTTCGCCATTTGTTTATACATCTTTATTCGTTTCCGCGATTGGAGATATTCTTTGGGAACCATTTTCTCATTGTTGCACGATGTATTGGTTACATTAATTGTATTTAGCTTCGCCAGAAAAATTGTTCCATTTCCTTTAGAGATAGATCAGCATTTTATTGCTGCTATCTTAACGGTAATTGGCTTCTCAATGAACGATACAGTAATTGTTTATGATAGAATTAGAGAAGACAGCAAATTAATGATAGGATCTGATAATGCCACTATTATTAATCGTGCTATTAATCAAACACTTAGCAGAACTGTAATGACATCATTAACTGTATTTCTTACCATTTTGATTTTGTTTATTTTTGGTGGTGAAGTAACTCGTGGATTTGCATTCGCTATGTTAGTGGGTGTAATTACTGGTACTTACTCTTCAATTTTTGTGGCAGCTCCTATTCTAGTGGATTTTGCTAAACATCGTCCTCTCGGGAAATCTGAAGTAAAGAAATAATTAATTGTATTGAAACTAAAAACCCGCTCAAACTGAGCGGGTTTTTTATTGGGTAAAAAATAATTTTTAGATTTATCTAATCAACTAAACAGCAAATGAAGTTCCACAACCACAAGTTTTGCTAGCATTTGGATTGCTAAACGTAAAACCTCTACTATTTAATCCGCCTTGCCAATCAACTTCCATTCCATGTAAATATAAACTGTGGCTTTTATTCATAATGCAAGGAATGCCTTCTAATTCAAATAATTCATCGTCAGCTTCTACCTTATCGAATCCAAGTACATAAGTCATTCCACTGCATCCACCACCTTTAACGCCTATTCTTAATCGTTGAGAGGTATCAAAATCAGTCTCCCTCATTAATCTTTTAATTTCTACTACAGCACCTGCAGTAAGTGTTACGGGTGAAGTTGTGGTTAAAATAGCTTCCATAATTGACCTTTTATTGTATAAAGGTACGATTTTGCTGTTCGTTTATAATTTCATGAACTTTCGAAACTAGAAAATTAACCTTTTAACAGACACAGTGAGAAATATTAACTCTGTAAAGCTTATAAACATTAAATTCCAGTAACCATTCCTTAATCTACTCCCTAATGCCGTTATGACTAATGTCGAATTCCTTACCTTCGTTAAAATTGAATATAAGCATGGATAATACAATGTTACTGAGTATAATAATTGGGGTTGGACTTGTAGGCGTATTAATCTATTTGCTAGTTATTCAACCTAAAAAAACTGAATCAGTACCGTCAACAACTTCAAATTCACTTCAATTGCAAGCATACGAAAGATTAACACTTTTAGTAGATCGAATAGCGCTCCCCAATTTGGTAAGTAGAACTCTAAGCGAAGGTTTAATGATTCGTGATATGCAATATCTGCTTACTAAAAATATTCGTGATGAGTTTGATTATAATGTAACCCAACAGATATATGTTACTCCTGAATCATGGAATGCAGTTAGAAATTTAAAGGAAAAAAATATTTTAACTATTAACCAAGTTGCACAAGCATTACCAGCAGAATCGACTGGAATGGATTTACAAAAAGGAATATTGCAATATATTATGTCTGATCCAAAAGCTAATTTACACGAATTAGTGGGTGAAGCATTAAGCTA
>JAYVRC010000309.1:0-6613 GCA_043776615.1 Sphingobacteriia bacterium | reverse complement strand
GAAACAATGCAAAGTATTGGTATTAATAGTTGTATAATATTTTTTTTCATGATCATCATTTTAATTAAAAATATCAGCTTTCAAATGCTTTCTGCAATAAAGCTATATTTAATTTACACATTTGCATTACCGCTTGCATAACTTTGGGCGCTTTTACTGGATCGCTCATTAATTTTCCTAAAGTTGATGGTATTACTTGCCATGAAATTCCAAATTTGTCTTTTAACCAACCACATCTACTTTCTTTGCCACCATCAACCAAAGTATTCCAATAAAAATCAATTTCTTCTTGTGTTTCACACTCAATCATTAATGAAAAAGCTTCATTGAATTCAAATTTATGAGGAGCAGAACTGTCAATTGCCATCATTGAATATCCATCAACATTGAATTGAGCATGTTTTATTAAACCTTCTTTGTCGCCCTCATTTGCACCATATCGATTAAACCCATTGATGCTGCTATTGTTGAAAATGCTTGTATAAAAGTTTACAGCTTCTTCTGCCCTTCCACAAACTGCACCTGTAAACATAAAGCATGGTGAAATAAGTTGAGGTACGCTTCCTCCTGCGCCTAAATATATTTGCCATGAAACTCCAAATTGATCTTGTAAAAACCCATACCATTCGCTCCATGGGTATTTATCTAAAGCCATCATTACAGTTCCATTCACCAATAATTCGTTCCATATTCTGCTTACCTCCTCTTTGGTTTCTGCTAATACAAACAATGAAACAGAAGGGTTGATTTTAAAATTCGGACCACCATTCAATCCCATGAATTTTTGATCACCAATAGTAAAATTTACTACCATTGGGGTATCTATAGTTATACTAGAATTTTGAAATACAGAACAATAAAAACTGGCAGCAGCTTTGGCATTTCCATCAAACCACAAACAAGGATAAATAGGTTGTTTCATTATAATAGTTTTTTTATTAGTTCGATTTAAGCTCTTCAATTTTTTCAACAGTTATTAAATCAGCAATTTCTACATTAATGGGTAATGCGCCAACTTGTACAATGGCCCTTTTGCCCCTTATTTCTTTAACTTCACCAACCTGGTAATTTTTCTTCAACTTTACCAATGAACCAACAACAATGGTTTGATTTAATTCCTTGTATTTTTTATCTACCTTTTTTGCTAATTTATTTACAACAATAGTTTCCTTCTGATTAAACAATAAGCTGTGCAAACTTTTAACTACTTCGTTTTTATCAGTCGATTTTTTCCAGTCGAGCACAATCTGTTTCAACTTGCGCTCCATGTCTTTTAAGTAAACCAATCTTTCTTCAGTTATTTGATTTTGGTTTTTTAATAATTCTACCTGTTGCTTGTGCTTTTCCTTGTCCATCACCAACTCCATCTCTTTTTTTAGCTGATTATTTTCTTTCACTAATTTGGCTAGGCTCTGTTTTTCTTGTTGTAGCTGTTGTAAATCTTGCTCGGTACTATTGAGTAATTTATCTAATTTAAAATGATCATCTTCAACTAATTTTCTAGCCCTGTTTATTAAATGTTGAGGCAAACCAATTCTTTCTGCAATTGCAAAAGTGTAGGAGCTTCCTGGTTTACCAGTAATGAGTTTGTATAAGGGTAAAAGGTTTACTTCATCAAACTGCATGGCGCCATTTAAAATTCCTTTGGTATGGTTGGCCATAACTTTTAAATTGAGGTAGTGTGTAGTTACCACACCGTAGGAATTTCTTCTCGCCAATTCTTCCATTATTACTTCGGCAAAAGCTCCGCCTAAATTGGGGTCAGATCCACTACCCAATTCATCAATAAAGAATAATGTTTTTCCATTGGCATTTTCCATAAAATGTTTCATGTGCAATAAGTGACTTGAATAGGTACTCAATTCAAATTGCAAATCTTGTGTATCGCCAATATGTATAAACAACTGTTTAAATATGCCCATTTTCGATAATGCACTAACTGGTACCAATAAACCCGCTTGAAGCATTAACTGATTCAAAGCAATGGTTTTCATAGTAACTGTTTTGCCGCCTGCATTGGGGCCGCTAATTACAAGTATTCTATGCTCTTCATTTAAACTTAGTGTTACTGGTATTGTTTTTTTTTCGGCTGTTTTATTGTATAAATACAAAAGTGGATGATAGGCATCTATTAAAACAACTTGTGCTTTATCTGCAACTTCTGGTAAATGCGCATTCATCTTTAAAGCCAATTGCCCTTTTGCTTTTATGAAGTCGTATTCTCCAATCATTGTAATGTAAGAAGCCAATAATGGTGCATAAACAGAAAGTTTACCAGTTAATGCACGCAAAATTCTTTGCACTTCCTGCAATTCTTCATGTTCTAAAGAAAAAACTTCATTGTTTAGTTCAATGGTTTCTTCTGGTTCTATAAATGCTGTTTTTCTGCTATCACTTTCGCCATGTAAAATTCCTTTCACTTGCCTTTTGTGTTCCGAAAATACTGCTACAACCCTTCTCCCATTGCTAAAACTTTCATCTATATCTGCAGTATATCCAGCTTTAGCCATTCGTTGTATTACTTTCTCAAACATTCGGCGTAGTTCATTTCTACGTTTATATAAACTCATTCTTATTTTTTGTAAATCGACGGATGCATTGTCTTTTACTACACCACTTTCATCGAGTATTTCATCAATTGAATCAATAATATTTTTTTCGTAATAGCTATCGCTTAGCACAAGTGTAAGACCAGAAAATGCAGCTCTTCTTTCGTTATCAAACCAACGAAAAATACTCCCAATGCTTTCGGTTAATTTTCTTATTTGCAACCATTGCTCACCAACCAAAAGTGCACCTGGTATGGATAAGAGTTTGATGTCTTTATTGATGTTGAGCACAAACTCATTGGGAAAGTATTGTGCTTGTAATAATATTAACTGATACTCATAAGTTTGACCAAGGTCTCTATCAATAAAGTCTTTTCGGGTATGAACGCGAAGTGTTTCGGCTTTTTGTTTGGCATAATCAGTTTTGCAAAGGTCTACCAAAAGTAATTTTACCTTATCAAATTCTAATTGAGTTAATGCTGTTTCTGGATATAAGCGCATAAAAAAACCTTCGTATATAAGTAACGAAGGTAAGTTCTTACAATAACTTATTTATGAATAACTGGCTACTTGGCTATTTTCTTTTGAAGGGAAAAGCAATATAAATGAATGTAGAACAAATGCAAGTTGAAGTATTAGTTGAAATACAATGATAATATAAGTGAATATAGTTGCTTCCAAACCTGCTTTTTTTGCGGGCATACCAACTGTGTTGAATGAATTGTTTTGATAAAGCGGGTTGTTAATTTGATAGGTAAATATCAAAGCAAAAAGCAAGAGGATAGAAAATATAATATGCATCAAATTAATTGAAGAATTTCCTATTTGTTTGTCTCTTAAAAGTCGATGCATAATGTAGGGTAAAATAAATAGCCCCAAATGAATGAAAATGATGTTATTTCCTATTGCAAAAGGAATATTAAGCCCAAAGTAAGGATCTATCGAAAGTGATTTATAGAAGCTTAGGAAAATAAAATACATAGCTATAGGTGCAACTAATAATAGGGTCTCTATACTTAATGAAAAATACTTCTTGAGCTGCGATTGAAAACTCATAGTGGTTACGGTTATTCTAAAATTAATATTTATTAGGATAATTTTCACATTTACATTTTTAAAAACTGTAAGGAAGGCAGATTAACATCGTAAAACAAACAAAATACCATGGGATTTGTATATACAATCAATAACTTCGTTTTAACTATGAAAAAGACTTCAATTTTAATCTTTACCATTTCGCTGTTCATGATTGCATGTTCAGCTACCCCATCTAAAAAAGTAAATAAAATGAATAATGAACCAACTAGCAGTGCTAAAAAAGATACTGCAACATTTGGAGAAGGTTGCTTCTGGTGTACAGAAGCTTATTTTCAACGCCTAAATGGTGTAGAGAAAGTTTTGAGTGGATATGGTGGTGGATTTGTAGAAAACCCAACCTATGAGCAGGTATGCGATAAAAATACTGGCCATATAGAACTATGTCGTATTGTTTACGATCCTGCTAAAATTTCTTATGATGAATTATTAGAAGTATTTTGGAAAACGCACGACCCAACTACAAAAGATCAACAAGGAAATGATGTTGGACCACAGTACAGAAGTGCCATATTTTACCATAACCAATCGCAAAAAGAAAAAGCTGAAAAATACATGGCTGAGCTAAACAAAAGCGGCGCATGGGCTAACCCTATTGTAACAGTGATAGAGCCATTCAAAAATTTCTATCCTGCAGAAAATTACCACCAAGATTATTATAACAATAACCAAAATCAAGGTTACTGTAGGTTTGTAATTCAACCCAAGCTAGAAAAATTTGAGAAAGTGTTTAAAGCAAAATTGAAACACTAAAATTATTTATTAATTACGCAGTACCGTAGTTCTAATAAATTCAATGCATTTGGAGCAAATCCAGTAATGTTCGGGTGTATTAAATGGATAGCAATATCGTACCAAATCGGTATCACTGGTGCATCATCAATAACCAGCTGATCCATTTTACGGTACAAGTCAAATCGTATTGAATCAGTTGTTTCTTGCAAAGCTTTTTCGTAAAGTAAATCGAATGTAGGGTTTTTGTATCGAGTGTAATTAGGGGGTGCAGGGTTTTTACTATAAAACATAGCCATATAATTTTCTGCATCAGGGTAATCGGCAATCCAACTTCCCCTGAAAAACAATGCTTGCGATTTAGCAGTTTGTTCTAGTAGTAAACTTTTTTGAATTACTTCCACCTGTACTTTTATTCCTACTTCTTCTAGTTGCTTAGCAACAAAACTGGCAATATCAGCATATATAGCAATTGTGAGTAATTTAATTGGTTCATATTTATCAGCATTATAACCTGCTTGTAATAATAATTGTTGAGCTTTTTCAGGATTGTAATGATACCCTTTTACATTTTCCATATTCTTAGAAGGCAATCCTCCTGGCACGAAACCCGCTTCAGCCGGAGTTCCTATCGAATTACGCATATACATCATTAACTGTTTCCGATTGATAGCATAATTAATTGCCTGGCGAATAGCTTTAATTTTGGTAGGAGAATTTTTCACCAATGGATTTGTTTCATCAACCAATATTCCAAAATATTCTGTATTGAGATAAGGGTGCTTCTTAAGTAAAATTTTATTATTCCATTCAGCTCTCAGTTCTCCTTTTTTAGACAAGATTTCATCTTTAAAAGATGGATCTATGTCGTTGATAAAACTTAATCTACCTTGTCTGAATTGTAAAAATTCAGTTGCCTTACTGTCATAAAAACTTATTTTAACAGCATCTAAATAAGGTAAGCTTTTCTTATTAATATCTTTCTCCCAATATTGTTCATTTTTATGCAGAATCATTGCTTCACCTTCATCCCATGAAATAAATTTAAACGGACCAGTACCACATGGATGATTGCGAAAATCTTTTCCATAATAGTCAACTATTTCATGCGGAACAATACTGCAATATTGCATGCTTAATATCCCCAATATTGGTTGGAATGGATTGATTAATACCAACTGAAAAGTACTATCATTTAGTACATTGAATCCTTCTGTAGCAATTCTGCTATTGAATATCCATGCGCCACTACTAGCAACGGATTTATCTTGTATTCTTTTTAAACTATACACTATATCACTAGCAATTATTTTTCTGCCCTTGCCATTAACAAACAAAGGATTATCGTGAAAAAAAACGGAATCTCTTAAATGAAATGTATATGTTTTTCTATCTGAACTTATATCCCATTTTTTTGCAATTGATGGAACTATATTTAGGTTACTATCAATCTCAACTAATGTGTTGTAGATCTGATGCACAGCCCACATAATAGATTGATTTTTTGCAAATGCAGGATCTAGTGTAGCTATCCCTGTTGATTCGTTGTAATAAAAAACCGATTTTTTGTTGGTATCTTTTTGCTTGCAGCTATAAGTTGCAAATAGCAGCATATAAATACCTGCCATTGCCCAAAATTTGTTTTTTTTAACGCTCAACTGTTCAAACATGGTTCCGAATATCCTACTTTTAAGCCACGATTACAAGAATTAAATCCAATTAACTGAATGGGAACTATAAGAAAGCAAACGATCATTTCGAGCATATTGGTTTATTTCGGTTTTTTTATTGGTGCCATCAATATGTATTTCTATACTAAAAATGGTTCTTTTACTCTTGAGCAATATGGCGTTACAAGAATATTTTTTGATTTTGCCCAGAATATGTATGCTTTTGGTGCATTAGGAATTATTCCTGTAATCTATAAATTTTATCCTTATTACAAAGACAATCTAGAAACGCATAAAATTGATTTAATGACTTGGGGGATGGTATCGTCCTTTGTTGGTTTTTTATTGGTGTTGTTATTGGGCTGGTATTTTCAACCAGTATTTGTCCATCAATTTTCGGAGAAATCAAAACTTATTGTTGACTATTATTATTGGATGTTTCCCTTTGCCATGGGTATGTTGTTATTTTCGGTGCTAGAAGGATTTTCTTGGGCATTACAAAAAACAATTTTTGCTAACTTTTTAAAAGAAACTGCATTAAGAATATTAACAAGCGTATTAATTGCT
>JAYVRC010000308.1:0-6664 GCA_043776615.1 Sphingobacteriia bacterium | reverse complement strand
GAATAGGTTTAGCTGCTGGCTTTGCAGGAACTGCCTTTGGAGCAATTTTTACAGAAGCTTTTACTGCTGGCTTTGGTACAGGTTTAGCAACAGGTTTTACTGGTGCTTTTGCAGGAACTGCCTTTGAAACAACTTTTACTGTTGCTTTTACTGGTGGCTTTGATACCGGCTTAGCAGCAGGTTTTGCTGGAGGAGCTTTTGGAGCTGGCTTACTAACCGCTTTTGGAGCTGGTTTATTAACTGCTTTTGAAACTGGTTTACTTACAGCTTTTGGAGCTGGTTTACTAACTGTTTTTTTGGCCGGTGCCGCCTTTACTGACTTTGTTGGTACAGATTTAGGAGCTGGTTTCTTTGTAGCCATAAAGTTTATCCTTTTTTGTTTACTAACACATTAAGCTTGATTTCATTGACTTCTATTGCTATACCTTCATTTATTAGAGGCACCCAATCAATTTTGTCAGCCAGAATTTCGCGGCAAATATAATCGTTAAATTTAATAATTGAAGTTTGTATTGCTGAGTTCTCCTGAACACTCACGAATATACGGTCTGTAAGTTCATATCCGCTCTCTTTTCTAATATTTTGTATTCGATTTACAAACTCCCGAGCTTCTCCTTCTTGTTTTAAAGCATCAGAAATGGTGATATCTAATGCCACAGTTAAAGCCCCCTTATTAGCCACACTCCATCCTGGTATGTCTTCTGCAACTATTTCTACATCCGTAAAGTCAATTAAATGACTGCCAGATGATAGCTCAAGGGTAAATTGACCATTTTGCTCAATTTGAGTAATTTGGGTTTGATCAAATGAAAGGATAATGGCAGCAGCTTCTTTCATTGATGCCCCCAATTTTGCCCCTAAGGTTTTAAAATTGGCCTTTACTTTTTTATTAATTACTCCTGCTGTTTCAGTGATGTAATTTATTTCTTTAACATTTACCTCTGCTTTAATCAACTCTTCCATTTTTTCTAATTGCACTTTCATTTGTGCATTCATTACAGGTATCATTATTCTTTGTAATGGTTGCCTAACTTTTATATTTACTTTTTTTCTTAATGATAGTACCAAAGAGCAAGTTTCTTGGGCCAACTGCATTCTCTCTTCTAAAAATGGATCAACAACTTCTTTATTGTAAATAGGAAAATCAATATGATGAACCGATGTTGCATCAAAACGTTTAGAAACCGCGTTTAAATTAGCAAAAACCGCATCACTAAAAAATGGAGAGATTGGTGCAATTAATCGTACAATGGTTTCTATGCATTCATACAATGTTTGGTATGCGCTTATTTTATCGGCTTCATATTCACCTTTCCAAAACCTTCTTCTACATAATCTCACATACCAATTACTCAATTGTGTATCTACAAATTCTTCTATAGCACGACCAGCCATTGTTGGTTCAAAATCATTCATGCTTTCAGTTACTTTATTTATCAAAGTATTCAGAGATGAAAGAATCCAACGATCTATTTCAGGTCTATTGTTAAGCGGTATATATGCTTCCTTAAAAGCAAATGCATCTACATTCGCATACAGTGTAAAAAACTGATAAGTATTGTAAAGGGTTCCGAAAAATTTACGCTGTACTTCTTGTATTCCTGCTATGTCAAATTTTAAATTATCCCAAGGAGATGCATTGGTTATTAAATACCATCTGGTAGCGTCTGCTCCAAATTTTTCAATGGTGTCAAAAGGGTTTACCACATTCCCTAAGCGCTTGCTCATTTTATTGCCATTCTTATCCAATACCAACCCATTACTTACTACAGCTTTATAAGCAACACTATCAAACAACATTACAGCAAGTGCGTGCAAAGTGTAAAACCAGCCCCTTGTTTGATCAACCCCTTCAGCAATAAAGTCTGCAGGAAAAGCTTCACCACTCTCAATTAACTCTTTATTTTCAAACGGATAGTGCCATTGCGCATAAGGCATTGCACCGCTATCAAACCATACATCAATTAAATCTGGAACTCTTTTCATTGGTTTGCCTGAACTACTAACCAGTATAATATCATCTACATAAGGCTTGTGTAAATCAAGTATTCCTTCGTGTAAATAACTTTTATTTACTCCATCACCTAATACAGCATTTGCTTTTTTAATACCATCATTTAATTCAGCAATAGAACCGATACAAATTGTCTCATCTCCATCTTCGGTTTTCCAAATAGGAAGCGGCGTTCCCCAATACCTACTCCTGCTCAAATTCCAATCAACCATATTCTCTAACCAATTTCCAAATCTGCCTTCACCAGTAGATTTTGGCTTCCAATTGATGGTTTTATTTAATTCAACCATCCGATCTTTTACTGCAGTAGTTTTAATAAACCAAGCATCTAATGGATAATATAAAATGGGTTTATCGGTTCTCCAACAATGCGGATAACTATGTTCGTATTTTTCTACTTTAAATGCCCTGTTTTCTTTTTTTAGTTTTACACAGATATCAACATTAACATCAATATATGCTGCATCATCTTTATAATTTTTTACAAAGCGATTACTAAATTCTCCTAATCCATCAACAAACTTGCCTTCTCTATCAACCATTGTTAAAATACCAATGTTGAACTTTTTTCCTACTTTATAATCATCTGCTCCAAAAGCAGGTGAAGTATGCACAATACCTGTACCATCTTCAGTGGTTACAAAATCACCAGTAATTATTTTAAAAGGCTTTGCATCTGGAGTTATTTCTTGAATTACTTTTAAAGAGTTGGCTTCAAAAGGCAACAATTGCTCATAGTCTAATCCTTCAATTTCAGAGCCTTTGAAATTGGACATTATTTTCCAAGGAAGAAATTTAGCTTTTTCATCATATGCTGCAAACTCTCCATTTTCAGCTTCAGGTTTAAAAAACTTACCCAGTAAAGCTTTAGCAAGAATTACATTTACTCGAATATGAGTATATGGATTAAAAGTATCTACCAATACATAATCGATATTTGGCCCAACAGTTAATCCCAAGTTAGAAGGCAAGGTCCATGGAGTTGTGGTCCATGCCATATAAAAAATTTCTCCTTCATTGCTAATAGCATCAAAAAGAAATTGGCTTTTCGAATTTTTTACAGCTTTAAACATTGCCACTGCAGATGTATCTTTTACATCTTTATACGTTCCTGGCTGATTTAATTCGTGTGAACTTAGTCCTGTTCCTGCTGCAGGTGAATAAGGTTGAATACTAACGCTTTCATACAAGAATCCTTTTTTATAAAGCTCACTTAAAATCCACCAAAGTGTTTCTATATAATCATTTTCGAAAGTTACATAAGGGTTATTTAAGTCAACCCAATACCCCATTTTATTAGTAATATCGTCCCATTCTTTTTTATAGCGCAATACTGCTTCGCGGCATTTTTTATTATAGTCTTCAATCGATATTTTTTTTCCAATATCTTCTTTGGTTATTCCTAATTCTTTTTCTACTCCTAATTCAATTGGTAAACCATGTGTATCCCATCCACCTTTTCTTTTTACTTGAAATCCTTGCATGGTTTTGTATCTACAAACCATATCCTTTAAGGTTCTAGAAATTACATGGTGGATACCTGGCATTCCATTGGCACTTGGAGGACCTTCATAAAAAACAAAAGGCTTTTTTCCTTCTCTTAATGAAATACTTTTTTCAAAAGCATTATTAGCAGTCCACTTAGCCAAAATTTCTTGTTCGATACTCGGAAGGTTTAATCCCGAAAACTCAGCATACTTCTCACTCATACAATTATCTGCCAGCCATTAGGCTCATTGGTTAAAAAATAGCTGCGAAGGTACGGATCTAACTCAAAGTGGGAGTATATTTAGACCATGAAGATTGTATTCTTTTCGGCACAACCCTATGATAAGGACTTTTTTACCCGTTTTAACGTAGATAATTTTGAGTTAGTATTTGTAGAATCGGCTTTAGATATTCACTCTATTGAATTAGCAAATGGTGCAAATGCTATTTGTGTGTTTGTAAATGATAGGGTAACTGCTGAAATAATTGAAAAACTGGCTGCAAAATCAATTAAAATTATTGCTTTGAGATGTGCTGGCTTTAATAATGTTGATTTGGAAGCCGCAAAATTAAATAAAATAAGGGTCTGCAGGGTTCCAGCATATTCACCTGAAGCAGTAGCAGAACATGCCGTAGCAATGATACTTACCTTAAATAGAAAAACACATAAAGCCTACAATAGAGTGAGAGAGCAGAATTTCTCTTTGAATGGATTATTGGGTTATAACTTAAATGGCAAAACAGTAGGTGTTATTGGAACTGGAAATATTGGTAAATCATTTTCAAGGATAATGCTTGGTTTTGGCTGTAGGGTATTGGCTTTCGACCTGATTGCTAATAAAGATATGGAAGCAATTGGAGTAGAATATCATCCTTTAATAGAGGTTTTAAAAGCAGATATTATTTCATTGCATTGTCCGCTTAACGAACAAACAAAGCACTTAATGAATGCAACTACACTTGGCATAATGAAAAAGGGAGCAGTTTTAATCAACACCAGTAGAGGTGGTTTAATCGACACGAAAGCGGTTATTAGTTCATTAAAAACGGGCCAAATTGGAGCTCTTGGAATTGATGTTTATGAACAGGAAGAAAAATTATTTTTCAGGGATTTGTCATCTGATATTATCCAAGATGATATGATTCAACGATTGATGAGCTTCCCAAATGTTTTAATAACAGCACATCAGGCATTTTTTACTGAAGAAGCTTTGAGTGAAATTGCAACTGTTACACTTCAAAATATTAGTCAATTATTTAAATCGGCTAATTTATCTACTCAAGCTGCATTATTGGTATAAATATTGTCTGATATTCGTGTATTAAAGCTATCATTATAAATGAAATTATTGGTGAAACGTTTTGTTGTAATTTGTTCAATTGCTTTTTTTATTAGCAGTTGCAGCAAAGAAGTCAGCCTAGAAACCGGTGCCTCAAACGGAACAGCAATGGGTATTTTAACAGATACTGCAGGTAATTGCAAGAACACTACTACAAAAGGCATTTATTATATTAATACCGATTTATCCGACAGTAATTATGTATTGGTTAATGCTAATTTTAAAGCTTTAGGGAAATATTTAATTTATTCAGATACGATTAATGGCATGTGGTTCATTGATTCTGGGTTTGTTGTAACAACAGGAGAAAAGGTCATAAAATTAAAGGGTAAGGGTAGGCCATTTGCAACTGGAACAACCGACTTTAAATTTTATTTTGGCACTAGTACATGTAGTTTTAGTTTAGCAGTAGGTGGTCCTAATAATGGAACCAATACCACTACATATTGCCCAATCACACCTAATGGTTGGATACAATATGGTTTAGCCCCAGGGTTTAGTTTACAAGGAGGCGGTACTTTAGATATTTTTAGAACAACTATTTCTCCTTTTAATTTTCTCTATTTAGGTAAAACTTATTTTAAATACGAAACAACTCCAACTTCAGACACGCTTGCGTTTACTGGCAGAAATAGCAATGGAGAATATTACAGTTTAGGAACACCAGAATATGACTATTTCTATATCTATGATACTGTTGTAAATAATATCGTTTATGTATATTTAAAAGACAATGTTACAAAAGATGCTACTTGGAATTCAGATGAAGTAAGAGTAGGTATTCGTCAATCAAGCGGCTCAATGTTATATGGTCAAGCAAGATTAAAATTTACAATTATAGATGTTAATCAAACTGCAATTTATTTAGGCATTCCAATGACTGATATTATCAAAGTAAAAAGAGAAATGCAGTTTCTGATTCCTGGCGATCCATCATTTACAACCATACTTATTGCTGAAGTTTCATATGCAAAAGGAATAGGTTTAGTTGAGCAACGGATATATAGTCCTTCAACACCAACTAAGATTGATCAAGCTTTACTTATCAAAGGCTTTAGGGGACTTTAATACTCAATAAAAATTACTTCAACAACTCGCAAGGCTTAAGCCCAGTATGCTTTTTAAAGGCAGCAGAAAAATGGGAGATGGAAGAATAACCTAATAATGCAGACACGTCTGTAACACTTAAACTTTTTTCGTACAACAAATATTTTGCGTGTTCCATTCTTTGTTGTTGATAAAAATCAAAAATAGTAGTGCCAAAAACTTCTTTGAATCCTTTCTTTAAATAGCATTCATTCATGGCTACTTTTCTACTCAATTCTTTTATGGTAATTGGATCTCCGATATGATGTAATAAAATTTCACGAGCCTGATAAATGCGTTCTCTACCACTTTCATCTGCAAGAAATTTGCAAGTAAAGCCTTCTTCTTTTTCATCTACTAAACACTCTAAACTATAGATGAGTAATTCGTGTACTTTGGCGTTTACGAATATATTTTCTAGTGAACCAGAATAACTATGATTCAATAATGTATCGAGTGTATTTCTTTTTTTAACACTAACAGGAAAAATTTTGGTAAAAGCATGAGGGTGTTTAAAAGCCAACACTTCATCTTTTTGATTGTTTACTTTTACATTGTGTGCAAATTGGTGTAAAAAAGTAGCAGTAAAATGAAAAGTAAAAACATCTATCGTTCTTTGCTTTCCTCCGCAATTTAAAGTAGGCAATTCGGTACATTGAGAACAACTTTTTTCAGCACAATATCTATTGCCAGTTGTACAATACCTTAACTCTAAATAATTTTCTTTAGGTTTTGT
>JAYVRC010000307.1:0-6665 GCA_043776615.1 Sphingobacteriia bacterium | reverse complement strand
CGTAGTCAGAACTGCCAAGGTTCCGAAACCCTAATTTGTTTATATAGTAATCTTTTGTTGCTGCCTTGTTCCTCATTGGCAATTTTGGATTTATGTGTGTCAGCATACTTTTCTGAATTTTCTTAAATATAATATTATTTCCCAAATTTTAGTTGAGAAAATGCAAATTGTCACTCTTTCAAATTACTGAAATTAAATTGAAATACAACAGTTGATGGGCGATATTCGTAAGCCCAACTTTTGCCAAGCAGGTATTTTTAGGCAGTATTAATTTCCTGTTGCCTTAAACTTCTGACCAAAAAAATCACCTTTATTCCAAGCAGGTGAATCAGATTCACTGCAAACAAAATAGCCAATTAAGAAATTTATTTTAACATGAGTTGTGGCTGCATTAAAATCAAACGGTTGATTCATATCATCCTGAGGAGTATGATAAATTGTGCTGCGCCAACCAACATCTGATTTAGCTCTGTTTATTGTGTCGTGAGGTACTGTCATAAAACCGCTTTTAATAAATAAAGCAGGCACTCCTTTCTTAATAAAGCTATAATGATCACTACGTATGAAAACTACCTGTTCAGGAAAGGGGTCGGGGCTAATTTTTAATCCCAGTATTTTAGCTGCTTTTTCAGTCTGTTTACCAAGGCTTGAATGATCTGCTCCGTAAGGCACTATATCAAGAACTGGATGAAAGAAGAACGGCATATCAATAGCAAGGTTGGCTACAATCTTACCATTTTTTATAGGTAGATTATTTACAAAATAGTCTGAACCAAGTAATCCCATTTCCTCACCTGTTACTACCACGAATATTACAGATCTTTTTGGTGGAATAGAGAGTGAACGATAAGCCTTCACTATTTCTAAAAGAATTGCCATGCCTGAAGCATCATCATGAGCACCGTTATATATGGAATCATTTTTTATTGGAGCACCAATTCCAAAATGATCAAGGTGAGCAGAATATACTACATATTCATTCTTTAATACAGGATCACTGCCGTTAATGATACCAACTACATTAGAGCTTTCGATCAATTTTAAATTAGTTTTCACCCCGATGGATGCTGAAATGTTTAAATCGAACGATAATGATTTTCCTTCTACAGCCAACTCATATATTTTTTGTACAGGAGTCGGGGCATTTACAAAAAGTTTTTTTATATTTTCATTATTAAAAAGTGCAATTGCTTTTAATGCATCATAACTATTTGCTGCAATTGATTGATTGTTTAGCCATTTAAAAGAACCCTGCTTCAATCTTCTCACCGATGTTTCCCAGGTTGTGCGTTTATTGGTAGGTAAATTAAAACTAATCACGCCCACTGCACCACGTTTTATGGCTTCAGAAAACTTTACATCAGAAGAAGCATAATAAGCTCTTTCGCTACTTGGAAAACTTTGCGGCGCATCATTTATATAAACTATAATTTTTCCTTTAACATCAATATTCTTATAGTCATCGTAGTTAAATTCTGGTGCTGAGATACCAAATCCAACAAATACTAAAGCGGCTTTAACACTTGATGTTACTGAAGCGAAATAAGGATTTAAAAGAAAATCCTTGTTATAGTCAAGTTTTTCTTCTTTGTTATTTGTACTAATAATAAAATAGCTTTCACTTTCATCTATCCAACCTTTTTTTAAAGGAACCTTTTGGATATAAGAAGAGTCCTGTATACCATGTTTTAAACCCAGGGAGATAAATTGAGTTTCAATGTATTTTGAACCCAGGGAAAAGCCTCTCGTACCCGGTAGGCGACCTTCTAGTAAATCGTCAGCAAGAAAACTCATATGTCCTTTTATTGCATCTGGGCTTACATTATTGAGAATTTTTTTTATTTCATTAAGGCTTTGTGAAGCAACAGAATTGTGCAGGACTATAAAAGTTATTAAAAAAAATAAGAGTCTTTTTTTCATAAATAAAAGTTTATAATGAATGAGTTAAAATATTGCCTACATGGAAAACTTGGCGTTGTTGGGGGATTCGAGTTCCGTAACAAATACTGATTGAAAACCTTTTGATGAAGATAACAACTAAAAGCTAAATTACTAACGTCCTTTTCTTTACGTTATTATTTTTTGTCTGCTTTGAATTTATTGCTATCAACATCTTTCAAAAAAGTAATGAGATTTGTAAAATAATTTTGTTGATCGTCATACATACTTAGGTGGCTTCCGTTAGGGCAGATATAAGTCCGACTGTTTGGAATTAGTTTCCCCTCTTTTCTGATATCTTCTGGATTCATTTCGTCATACTGGGCTCCAATCAACAGGGTAGGAACTGCTATTTTGTGCAGCCTGTCCCACATATCCCAATCTTTAAAATTTCCTGTTACGTGAAATTCATCAACTCCTTGCATTTGAATATATATCGTTTGATTGGCTTTTTTAAAAGCCCTCATCAATGGTTCGGGCCAACGCTCAAGCGGCATTCTGCATACACACTGTGTATACAATTTATTCATCATTAAATTTTGAAATTCAGGGGTATTGTATGCTTTAAGTTTATCAAGTGAATCATATTTTGCTATGTCTTGTGGTGAAAGAATTTGCTGTTTTAGCTTTGCAGTATAGGTAACATAACTTTTACTACTTGCAGTCATATTAGAAAGTACTGCAGCTTTTACATGGCTTTGATATTTGTCTAAATATTCCATTGCAAGCATACTGCCCCATGATTGTCCATACAGATAAAAATTATCTAAGCCAAGACCTTTTCGTACTTGTTCTACTTCTTCTACAAAACGGGGTATATTCCAAAGTGTAGTGTCAGTTGGAATGTCAGAGTTACCACAGCCCAATTGGTCATAATAATAAAATTCAATTCCTTCTTTCGGTAAAAAATCTTCAAAACATTCAAAGTAATCATGAGTAAAACCTGGTCCACCATGTAATAGCAATACTTTTATTTTACCATCACCAATTTTTTTTGTCCAAACATTGTATTTGCCATCAATTTGTATCATTTTACTACCACCCGTTTTTACTTCATAGCTTGCGTCTTTTGAACTAGCCATTGAAGTATTGTCTACCATTTTAGGTGCTTGATTGCAAGAGCAAATACAAATTGAGATTACAAGTGTGCTGATTAAATTTCTCATTTTTATTATTTTTATTTCAAATTTTATAAATGCATTGCAGAAAATAGCAGATAATGTTCGCGGCTTTACGATGGTTGGGAAATAGCATTCCTACTGCTCGCTTAGACAACTAAAAATGCTATTAGCTAATGCCTAAATTACTGAAATTAAATTGAAATACAACAGTTGATAGGCGATATTCTAAAACCCAACTTTGTAAAGCCTTTTGTTGGTGGCAGTTTTTCTATGGTATCCAACTGTTAAATGTTTCACCTTTGGTTGTGTTTAAAGTTATTAGTAAATCGTTGGAATAATTTACTCCAAACCGACTAATCAAACTTTTCAATTGTCCTGAATTACTTGAGTAATTAAAAATGTAGTATCGTGTGAAATAATATCCCAAGTCTTGAACTTGCTTTATTTGTCCGTCGGATTCAATTTGAAAATTTCCATAATCGCCTTGTGGATATAAAGTTAATGTCGCCCCGTAAAACTTTAGTGAATCAACGAATTTTTGTACTGTCGAAGCTGTTGAAGCCACGTGATAATGAACAGTTCCATAAATTGTGTTACTTGGAACTCTACCAAGGTCGGGGTTAACAAATTGTACTTTTGTCTGTGAGGGAAGTGTCGCTTTAAAACTACTTCCTGAAACATTAAGTTGTCCTGAAATTTTGGTTGATCCAAAGTTTAATTCAATCTCGTAAATTTTATTTGATAGTCCGTCTAGCTTAATTAATGTGGATGCTGGCCCTAATGAAGTCAAACATATATTAGGTTCAATAATTCGAATAAAGTTTATTATAATTTTATTACTTGTCAATTCAAAGGTTGATTGAATACCATAGTTTGAGCAGCCATATATTTTTTCTGTAAAACAGTTAAGAAATAAAGTCCTCTTTGTGCTGTCAACAGTTTCTGACATTTTTATTTTCAGGTTCTCGTTAAAAGTTGAAGACAAATCGGTGTCTGACTTTTTACAAGAGTTAAGTCCTAATGCGTGTAAAAATATAATTACAAAATATTTTTTCATAATTTATTTTTTAGATATGACAATTATAGGTTTCAATTTGTTACAGAGTGTAAAATAAAATTGCCACCAACACTTAAAACTACAGTATTCTACCAATATAAAAACTGGAAATCAATACATAAGTTCCACTTATTTTTAAGTTGTTGAGCTCAGCAACCTAAAAAAACGCGGAAATTGATCAGTTTAATTCTTCTGTACCTATCATTCCAACAACTTAATACCTGTTTTTGTGAACTCAATTTTATGCTGCTTGTACAAATTTCCTGTTGTCATTTTAAATGTTTTTTTACTCATACCAAAAAATTTATAAATCTCTTCGGGGTCTGATTTATCGTGGTAAGGCAAATACCCATCATTCTCTTGTAAAAGACGAAGTATTTTTCCGCCTTCATCTTCAACTTTATCAAAACCTGGTTTTCCCAATACCAAATCTATTTTATTATCGGGGCGAATTTTTTTAATAAACCCTTTTACTTTGTCACCAGCTTTTAGTTCTTGAAAAACTTCATTGGAATGTAAAATACCAATATGCTTATTATTGATGATCATTACAAAACCCAATTCAGAATTTCTATACACCAATAAATTGACCAGCTCCATTTCTTTCACTGTTAATTCATCATTGCTCATTAAACTCTCTATCTTTTCGGTAGCTGCTACTCTTCCCGTCATTTCATCTATATACAACATCACCAAATACTCTCCACCCATTCGCATGCCTGCAACTTGTTTTGATGCTGGTACAAAAAGATCTTTCATCAATCCCCAATCTAAAAATGCGCCTTGCTGGGTTACTGAAACTACTTTCATCTTGGCTATTTCTCCAACAACAGCATTTGCCTTTTGTGTTGTTGCAATCAATCGATTTTCTGAATCATGGTACACAAAAACATTCAACTCATCTCCTATTCTTAAATTGCTTGGAGCAAATCTTTTAGGCAATAAAATACCTTCACCACCATCATCGAGGTAAAAACCAAATTCAACTTTTCGGTTTACTGTTAAATTGTTGTACTGACCAACCTGAACTGCTTCCATATCATCTAATTAAATAATTCTGGAGCCGCATCTTTTGGTGTTGCTTGCTCCCATTCCATTTCAATGGTTTTACTAAAGTCCGTCAACTTTGCTCCCACTGCTTTCCAACCCATCACTTCAACCATCTTGGCAACTTTAAACTTAGCTTTTCTTACCTGTTGCCCCCTACCTGTTTGTACTACTAAGATAGGTGCATCTTCTGTAGAAACAGCTATTAATTGATTGCCAGCTCCTTCTTTTATAAATAGAAATTGTGTTTTTAAGGTTGAAGTTTCAATTTTAAAGCGCTTAATATTGTATTGAGCTTTATCTTGATCGAGGTACACAGCCGTGATAATATTTTCAGGATTAAACTGTTCAATCAATTTTATTTTATCTGCTTCAAATCGTTGAGTTATTTCAGTATCCGTTAACTCATAAGTTCCATCAGCATAAAATACTACTATTTTTTCATCTTCAAAACTGCCTAAATACTTTCCTTTCTCTTCAGTATTTAATCTTCCAAATTTTTCATCAAACCAAAGTTTTCTTCCGGCAAGTGTGCTCTTGCCTGCTTCCTTCATCTTTACTGTTTTTATAGGATATTTAGTAACCTGGTTACCCATGCTACTTCTACCTTTAATTTCTAATTCTTCGAAAGAGAAATCGAGTTCTTTAATACGAGCAGTACAGTTTGGACTCAATATTATTTTAACCAATTCTGCTTCACCATTGGGGTTAGCAGTAAAATAATGCACTCGGCTTTTTTCTGATCCTTTTGTCAAGTCGTATTCTTTTTCACGTGTAACTCCTGTTACATTAAAACGCTTGGCATAACTTGTTCCAGTTTTACCATCAACATAGATCATATTGTAAGTAGTTCGCTCATCATTTTTTTCGAACACAGCTGCGTAAATAATATCTTTCCCAATAAATACTTTATCGGAAACTTTTACCACTTTCATAATACCAGACTTAGTAAAAGCTATTATATCATCGTAATCGGAGCATTCGCACAGAAACTCATCTTTTTTTAAACTAGTGCCTATGAACCCTTCGCTTCTATTTAAATACAATTTGGTATTGGCAATTGCTACTTGCTTTACTTGAATTGTATCGAACTCTTTAATTTCGGTTTTACGTTCTCTTCCCTTACCATATTTTTTTTGCAGGCTTTCAAAATAAGCAACTGCATAATCTGTTAGGTGATCTAAATCAAAGCTTACCTGTTTTATTTCAGCTTCAATATTTTTTATTTGCTCATTCAGTTCATTGATATCTAATCGATATATTCTTCTAACCGGTTTTTCTGTTAGTTTAATGATGTCTTCTCGTTGAATTGCTCTTTTTAATTTTTTCTTGAATGGAGTAAAAGCTTTATCAATTGCTTCAATTACTTTATCCCAGTTTTCGTGCTTTTGCTCTAGTTCCTTGTATATTTTTTCTTCAAAAAATATTTTCTCTAATGAAGTATAATGCCATTTATCTTCTAATTCTCCTAACCGAATTTCGAGTTCGCGTTTTAATAATTC
>JAYVRC010000306.1:0-6865 GCA_043776615.1 Sphingobacteriia bacterium | reverse complement strand
ATAATTTCAAGACACTCGAATGTTGCTGCTAAAAATGAACTGTGATCGGCTACTCCTTTTCCTGCAATATCAAATGCAGTTCCATGGTCAGGACTGGTTCTTACAACAGGTAAACCAGCTGTATAATTAACTCCTTCGCCAAATGCCAATGATTTAAATGGTATTAATCCTTGATCGTGGTACATTGCAAGTACAGCATCAAATTTCAGGTGCTGACCTCTTGCAAAAAATGCATCTGCACTAAATGGACCAAATGCCAACATATTATTTCTTGCCTCTTTAACTGCAGGTTTAATAATTTCTTCTTCTTGATTACCTATTAATCCGTCATCTCCAGCATGTGGATTCAATCCTAATACTGCAATTTTTGGTTTATCAATTCCAAAATCTTTCTGAAGACTGCTATTAATAATTTTTAGTTTACTTAAAATATTTTCTCGGGTAATATGCTTTGCTACTTCCTCAATAGTTACATGCTCTGTAACCAAACCAACACGCATATTTTCTGCAACCAAAAGCATTACCACATCATTCACCTCAAAAAAGGCTTTTAAATAGGGGGTATGGCCACTATAATTAAATGTTGGTGATTGAATATTTTTTTTATGAATTGGTGCGGTAACCAAACCATGAATTTGCCTTTCTTTTAAAGCTTTTGTAGCTTCCTGAAGTGATAGTAGTGCATATTTTCCTCCAGTTTCGTTTAATTGACCGGGTGTGATCAATACTTCTTCTTCCCAAACGGTAAAAATATTCACTTGTTTGGGATTGATTCTATTGAATTCCTTAATTATTGTAAAATTGAAATTAGATTCTGGCAAGCTTTTTCTATAAAAATTTAAGGTTTTATTGCTAGCAAACACAACAGGGGTGCAGAAATCCAGTAGTCTTTGGTCTGAAATTGTTTTAATAATTATTTCCATTCCTATGCCATTTAAATCTCCACAACTGAAGCCTATAACTGGTTTTTGTAATTCATTGCTCATGAGCCATTATTTAGGATGCTAAAATACTATTTTTGCAGTAATGCAATATACGCTCAAAAAATCGCTGGGTCAGCATTTCCTCACAGATGAAACGGTTTGTGTAAAAATTGTAGAAGCCCTAGGTCAAAATAGTTTTGAACAATTGCTCGAAGTTGGTCCGGGCGGAGGCGCCCTAACTAAATATCTAATTCCCCTAAAGAATATTCAGTTTAAAGCTGTGGAATTGGATGAAGAAAAAGTTGTTTACTTAAAACAGCAATATCCGGTATTAAATAGTAAAATAATAGTAGGTAGTATTTTGGATATTCCATTGCCATTTGAAGGATCTTTTACATTGGTTGGTAATTTTCCATACAATATTTCTACTCAAATTGTTTTTAGATTATTAGAATGGAAAGAAAATATTCCAGTAATGATTGGTATGTTTCAAAAAGAGGTTGCCGAAAGAATTGTATCGAAACCTAATTCAAAAGTTTATGGAATTTTAAGTGTTTTAGTACAAGCTTTTTTTGATGTTGAGTATTTATTTGATGTAGCTCCATCAAGTTTTAATCCACCGCCAAAAGTAATAAGTGGCGTAATTCGTTTACGTAGAAAGAAAACATTTGTGACTATGAAATCTGAGCGGGCATTTTTTACGTTAGTTAAAGCAGCATTTGGACAAAGGAGAAAAATGTTGCGCAACCCGATGAAACCTTTTTTTGAAGCTTCGGTTTTAAAGGAAGATATATTTACTAGGCGCGCAGAGCAATTAACAGTAGAAGACTTTGCGGCATTGACTTTTAGAATGGGAGCTCAAGAATTAAGAGTTAAGAATTAAGAGTTAAGGGTTAAGAATTATTTAGAGTAAAAAATAATGAAAGAAAAAGTAATAATCACTGCAAATGCGCACCCTTTATTGCAGGAATACCTGCTTATTAAAGGATATCAGGTTGTATGCGAACCAGCAATTACTTATGATCAGCTAATGCAAATGATTGATGACGTTGTTGGTTTATTTGTAACTACTCGCATACATATTGATAAGCCAATGCTTGATAAAGCAACTAGGCTTAAATGGATTGGCAGATTAGGAAGTGGAATGGAAAAGATTGATGTTAAATATGCTGAAAGTAAAGGAATTATTTGCGAAAGTAGCCCCGAAGGAAATAGAAATGCAGTAGGCGAACATACGCTAGGATTGTTATTAAACCTGATGAACCGAATTGTAAATAGCTATGAAGAAGTAAAAAAAGGAATTTGGCTAAGAGATGAAAATCGGGGAGTTGAATTGTCTGGTAAAAAAGTTGGTATAATTGGTTACGGAAATACTGGATCTACTTTTGCTAAACTCATAAGTTCATTTGACACAACTATTTTAGCATACGATAAATATAAATCTGGTTTTGCAAATGGCAATATAATGGAAGCAAGTTTAGAACAAATAATACAAGAAGCTGAAGTAATTAGTTTTCATTTGCCATTAACCGATGAAACATTCCATTTTGCTAATGATTCATTTTTTAACCGGTTGGTTCAAACTCCTTTTATTTTAAATACAAGTAGGGGAAAAGTAATGGATACTGCTGCATTAATAAGAGCCCTACAAAACAAACTGATTAGGGGAGTAGGCTTAGATGTGTTAGAAAATGAAAAAATTGGATCATATTCTGAGATAGAGAAAGAGCAGCTTCATCAATTAACAATCAACCCGAAAGTTGTAATAACCCCCCATATTGCAGGCTACAGTAAAGAATCATTTGAGCGTATGGCCTCCATTTTAATTAAAAAACTAGGAATTTAATAAGGTTTTGTAAATTGATTTTTGTAAATTTGTAGATGTGCAACGCTTCAATAAAATGTGGCGTTGTATTTTTTTTACCATTGTTAAAGCCATTTTATGAGTGAGAACAACATTTATGTTACGAAGGAGACCTTTGAGAAAATGCGCGAAGAGTTACATCGAATGAAATCGATTGACCGCCCTGCTGCTTCAAAAGCCATTGCAGAAGCTAGAGAAAAAGGAGATTTAAAGGAAAATGCTGAATATGATTCTGCCAAAGAAGCTCAAGGTATGCTAGAAGCAAAAATTAAACAATTAGAAGGAGCAATTGCTAATTCTAAAATTGTTGATACAACAACAATTGACACTAGTAAAGTAACTATTTTAACCAAAGTTACCATCACCAATATTGCAACCAAGAAAACAGTTACTTATCAAATTGTTGGTGAAAAAGAAGCCGATTTAAAATTGGGGAAAATTTCAGCCGGCTCTCCAATTGGTAAAGGATTAATGGGTAAAGTAGTTGGAGAAATTGCTGAAGTACAAATTCCCGCTGGTATTCTTAAATTAAAAGTAGAGAAGATAACTGTTTAGCATAATGACAATCTTTTCAAAAATAATTGCTGGTGAAATTCCATCTTACAAAATTGTAGAGAATAATTATTTCTACGCTTTCTTAGATATTTTTCCTTTAGTAAAAGGGCATGTTTTGGTTATTCCTAAAATTGAAACAGATTGTTTTTTTGATTTGGATCAAAACTATTTATCACAAATTTTAGTTTTTGCACAGCCTATCGCTAAAGCAATTGAAAAAGCTTTCCCTTGTAATAGGTGTGGGTTAAGTGTTATCGGACTTGAAGTTCCTCATGCTCATTTGCATCTTGTACCAATTAATAGTGCTGATGATCTAAATTTTAACAGGCCCAAACTTAAACTCACACAACAAGAACTAAAGGAAGTGCAACAATTAATTATTGATTGCTTAAACTAATTGAAGTGCAATTACCTATTTTTTAATTCTTGTTGGATTCTTTGCAATATAATCTCCCCATCCTTTCATAGGGTTACCAATAGTAGTTAGCACACTATTGCTTTGGTAAAAATGACAAAGTGCAACCGATAATGCATCAGTAGCATCAAAGTATTGTGGTTTACTAGTAATTTGTAAAATGGATTGTAACATTTTCCAAACCTGTTCTTTATCTGCATTGCCATTTCCAGTTACTGATTGTTTTACTTTTTTTGGCGAATATTCCGCAACTGTAAGTTTTGCTTGCATAGCTGCAGCAATAGCAACCCCTTGCGCTCTACCTAACTTTAGCATACTCTGTACATTTTTTCCAAAAAATGGCGCTTCAATTGCAAAAGATGTTGGTTGAAATTCTTGAATTAATGAAGTTATTTTTACATGGATCATTTCAAGCCTTGCATAAATATCTTTTTCTTTTGTAAGTTTAAGTGTATCCATAATTAATAAGGAAGGTTTGCCATTTTTGATAGCAAGTAATGCAAAACCCATTAGTTGAGTGCCTGGATCTATTCCCAATATGATATCATCTTGCTTCATTCTTGTGAAAATACGAAATCGCAATAGAACTCACTAATATTGTAAATCTTTGTTCTTATCCATTGCTCGTATATTTGTAAAAAGCTTTTTACTTGAATAAGCAGTACAAAAACATTCTAAATTATATAATTGGCCCCATTCTATTTATTTGGTTGTCTTATTCTATTTATCATCAAATACTGAAACAAGGTGATGTTCAACAATCTTGGGATATAATTCTTACTGCTACACATGAACAGAATAGATGGAATTTATTTTTAGTAGTAATACTTATGTTTGTTAATTGGGGTATTGAAGCAAGGAAATGGCAGATTCAAGTTAATGGTATTGAATCGATTACATTTTTTCATTCTTTCAAAGCAATTCTTGCAGGACAAGCACTTGGTTTTAATACCATCAATCGTATTGGCGAATCAGCTGGCAGGGTTGTTTTTTTAAAAGAGGGTAATAGAATAAGAGGTGTTATATTGTCTTTTGTTGGGAGTATGGCACAAATTATAGTGACTTTTACAATGGGTGTTATTTCACTATTTTATATGCGGGTTTATATTTTAAGCACAACTACTCAATTGCAAGGCTTATCGATTTTTTGGCTAGAAGGACTAATTTATGTTATTGCAATAGGGGTTTTTCTTTTCACACTTGCTTATTTTAGACTATCTGGACTTATTCAGATGATCGAAAAAATACCTTTCATAGCTAAAAGACGCTATTTTATTGAAAAATTGGAAGACTTTCATTGGAAAGGATTAACCAGAATACTCTCACTCTCTTTTTTTAGGTATATTGTTTTTCTGGCTCAATACCTTTTGCTTATGAAAATTTTTGGCGTTAAAATATATTGGCTTGATGCCTGTTCTTTAATGGGTGTTATGTTTTTAGTATTAGCAATAGTGCCATCTGTTGCACTTGCAGAATTAGGTTTTAGGGGCAAAGTAAGTCTATTGCTATTTGGCTTAATCAGCACCAATGCAGTAGGAATTATAGCAACTTCTGCTGGAATTTGGTTAATTAACTTAATCTTACCAGCAATTGCAGGTACTTTATTTATCTTAGGTGTTAAATTATTCAGAAATAAACAGCTTTAAATTGATTAGAAAAATAACCTTACTAGTTTTCATTTTATTGGGATCCAAATTTTTATCTGCTGGAGGTGAATTTTGTGGATTGCGTAATGCATCATTTCAAGATGGAGAAATAGTTAATTACAATGTATACTATTCAGTAATAGGATTGTATATCAATGCTGGTAGCGCTTCATTTGAAGTAAATCAAGAAAAATTAAATAACAAGCAAGTGTACCATGTAACTGGAAGGGGTACATCTAATAGTAATTACGATTGGATTTTTAAAGTTCGTGATCGATATGAAAGTTTTATCGATACCAACACTTTACAGCCCCTTAAATTTATTAGGGATGTAGATGAAGGTGGATATAAAATTACAGAGAATGTAACTTTTAATAAAGATGCAAATACTGCTACATCTGCAAAAGGAGTTGTAAAAATTCCTCCTTGCATACAAGATGTAATAAGTGCTATTTATTATGCTAGGAATATAGATTTCAGTAAATATAGCCCCGACGAAAGAACACCGTTTACTATGTTTTTAGACAACGAAGTTTATAATCTCTATATAAAATACATTGGCAAAGAGGAAATTAAAACCAGGTATGGAAAATTCAATGCAATTAAATTCAGCCCTCTTCTTGTGAAAGGAACAATTTTTTCGGGCGGAGAAAAAATGATGGTATGGGTCACTGATGATGCAAATCATATTCCAATAAGAATTGAAAGTCCAATTTCTGTTGGAAGCGTTAAAGTTGATATGATGGGGTATAAAGGACTTAGGTATCCATTAAGTTCTTTAATAAAAAAACGATAGTTAGAGACTGTCTAAATTAAATATTTCTTTTACCCGTATTCCTTTCTCAGTTTGTTGAACAGTGCAACATTCGTTTGAGGGGTCATGTTCAAAAAACAACACATAATTATTTTTTGCTGCTTCTTGTAAAAAAGAAGTTTTCTCTTTTAGCGTAGTATAGGGAAACATGTCGTAACCCATAATATATGGTAAAGGAATATGTGCAACTGAAGGGAGTAAATCTGCCATATAAACAATGGTTTTGCCTAGATAGTTAATTTGAGGTAACATCATTGAATTGGTGTGACCGTTAACAAATCGGACTTTTAATTCTGGCAGAAATTCGATGGAACCCAACAAATTATTTTCATCAAATGCTTCAATAGGAGTTTCAACAAATTTCAATTGTCCAGTTTCTTGAATAGGTAAAATATTTTCTTTTAAGAAAGAAGCTTTTTCTCTTTCATTTGGAAGTATTGCCCAGTTCCAATGTTTTTTATTACTCCAAAAAGTAGCATTGGGGAATGCTGAAACATATTGATCATTCTCTTTTATGATGCTTCCGCCACAATGGTCGAAGTGCAAGTGGGTATGAAAAACATCGGTTATGTCGTTTTTAGTAAAGCCATGTTTAGCTAATGAGCTTTCTAATGAATCATTACCATTTAAAAAGTAATGTCCAAAAAA
>JAYVRC010000305.1:0-6950 GCA_043776615.1 Sphingobacteriia bacterium | reverse complement strand
ACTCCAGGAAACTGGACACTTTTTTCTAATGCAGCATTTAATCCTGAACCAAATGCATCAGATAAAAAACATACAATTTTAATTAGAGATTCTGCATCTAATAGAATTGTAATTGGATTCGAGGATATAAGAAGAGATAATATTTCTTGTGATCAAGATTTTAATGACTTGCTATTTTATGCAACAGTTACTCCTATTAACTGTGTAAATAATCTAGATAGTATACCAACCCTTAATGCAGATGGAGGTTTATCGTACTCTGGATTTACGGGTGGCTTAGAGAGTAAAAGCTTGGGCGATAAAATAGCCAAAAGGATCTATTCAAATATCATCAATGGCACCAACGTTGAGGTGAATTATCAAAACATGCCTTTGTATCAAAACGAAAAAAATAAAATTCAAAACAATAGCACATCAACTAATGATGGACTTAAACTTGCTTCAATCATGCCAAACACCATGTTGGATGCAGGATTTACTACTTATGTAACAACGCCATCAGATATTCCTAGTATCACTAATGCTGTTGAAGTTCGCTCTGTTGATTTTATACAGAATAATACTTGTAAGGCAGTTGCATTTGCTACCAAAACTTTGGGTGCGATGTATGATCATACAAAACCAATTTGCGACAGACTAAAAGGTGCAGAGTTATTGAACATTGATAATTTTACGCTTAACAAATTAAATTTTGTACGGTATACTTTGCTACAGGAAACAGGTAATATAGAATATGCAATGAGCTTTAGTGTTGGGAAAAAAATAGGGAGAAATTCATTCTCTTTTCAATCTAATTGGTTGAACAAAGATTATATAGCTGAAGATACTTTAATTAATTATCAAGTTTGGGGAACTGCACCTTATTTATGCATAGATATGGCATTAGACATTTTAAAAAAGTTAAATAGCATTATGCCAGTAATGCAAAATACCAAAAGCGCAACTTTGCCAAATAGCCTTATTATAAAAGGAAAAAGGAATGGTTCGAAAATTAATCTTACCATCGATAACAAAACTATATTTAGCAATGGCTATTTTGAAATAGAGGAACGTGCCAACGAAATTGCGACAATAAAAACCAAGCGTATTGTTCCTTTTAACATGAACACATTTTCCAAATCATCGGTTTCAATTCCAATGAGTGATGCATTTGAAAGTTACATTGCCATGTTTGTAAATGGACAGTTACAAGATGTAGTATATATGAGCGATGGCACTTGGGGGCTCGATTATGATTCTTCAAAAACAGTAATAAGAGAATATAAAGTTTCTAATGATTCTGTTACTACTAATACAGATAATTATCCTGTATTTAGAAATGTAAAAATTCAAGCCACTACTCCTAACTATGTTACTGCATACAAAGTTTTAAGAGCGGCTGGCTCTATTGAAAATCTCACTAACTTCAAATCTTTGATTTTTTCAGCTAAAGCCAATGCTAACTGTAAAATTACATTGGTTAAAAATTCAATTTCAAATTTCGACCAACAATTTAAATATACTATTCCTTTAGGAACAGATTTAAGTGAATACAGAATAAATTTAAATGATTTTAAGGCTTTAAATTCTTCGGCAAAAATTGAAGCAACAGATATAACAACCATTGTTTTTGCTTTCGAAACAACTTCTGGAACTTCTACCAATATTGATCTTCAGCTGAGTAATATTGCTTTTTCTAAAAGAACTGTTGAAGAAGTATTAAATCAATCAACAACTTTAATTACTATTTTTCCTAACCCTGTAAAAGGTGGAAAATTTACAGCTCAATTTAAAAGCGAAATAACTACTAATTTAAATTTAAAGGTAACAGATGCCTCAAATGGTAAAGTTATTATTTCTAAAAATATAAATGTTGTAAAAGGAGATAATATAATACCTATTCAAGTAAATGGCTTGAGCGGCTTATCAATTAATATATTAACCATTGATGGGAATGGAGTGAAATTTCAACCAAAGAAAGTGGTAATTCAACAATAACTAAACGTTAAATTCAATCATAAATTTAACCAATGCAGCTGGGGAGTTTAGTTGCAGTTTATGCATTATATTTTTACGGTGTGTTTCTACTGTATAAATACTTAAGTGAAGTTTTTCAGCAATCTGTTGATTTGTGTATGTTTGTTTGAGGTAGTAAACAATTTCTAGCTCTCGTTTAGTTAGGTTAAATTTACGCAAGAAAACATCTAGCTTTTTAAAAACATCTTTAGGATCTGGTTCATTTCCAGCAATAAAAACAATTTCGCCGCTAACAATTTTTTTTATTGCTCCAATTAATTCGTCCTTATTACTATTTTTTAAAAGGTAACCGTCTGCCCCAGCCTGTTTTGCATGTTCAATTAATTTAATATCGTTATACCCCGAAAGCATTAATATCTTAACTGTAATAAAAGACTGCTTAATATATTTAATGGTATCTAACCCATTTAAATTGGGCATGTTAACATCCAATAATATTAAATCAGTTTCTGGTTGTTGAGTAAGCAAATACAATAACTGTTTGCCGTCATTGGCAATTCCGGTAATATTTATTAATGGGTCACTGCTTAGTATCATCTTTAAACCCTCAACAAAAAGGGGATGATCATCAGCAATCATTAAATTAATTCTTTCAGTCATAAATTAAAAATACAATATACGTTATTTTATGAAAGGAACGAACATTGGACCAGCAAAACATGGATATGTTTTAACTTTGTAAATTCCATTCTCATAATAGGTTTCCGCCCAACAATATTTAGAACCAGGGGTATCGTCATTTTTCAGTTGGGGTACATACCAAATAACTAAATCAGTATTTACGATGCTTTCAGCTATTGGTTCAATAAATTTTTCGGGTCCTTGTCTGTAATCTGTGTTACAACATGGCCCAATAGTGATCAAATCAGCATCTCCTTCATCTTTGTCTAAGTGGTTCTTGGTTATGTATAAATAAGCATTGTCTCCTCTGCCACTATCATTAAACTGCCCTCTACTCGGTTCAATATAGTAACCCGATTCTGCACTAGTTGCTAATTTATATTGATATCCTTTATCAGAATAAACAGTGCCTGATTGTTGCAATTGCCATTTTTCTCTATCCCACAGATTCCATTTTTCATCGCCATACTCATAAAATGATTGTTTATTCCCAGCAAAAGCAATTCTAAAAACAGGTCGATATGTTCCGTTATTACCACAGCCTCTTCCTAAGCTTGCACATGTCATTCTGAATTGTCCGTTTTTATAAAAGAAAAAGCGCTGAGAATAACTGTAATTACAAGCTACAGGCCATAACTCACTAAAAAATCGTTGTTCTAACATAAAGCCCACTGTGCTATCTCCTTCAACAATATCTGCAATTATAGGAGGATCTGTTGCTACAACAGCAGACTGACTAAAAATAGGGCATCCAACTGCATCGCTGTATCCGAAACCATCGGTTCCAGAATAACTTACATGCCAATCCACCAATTTTGCACTATTAATAACTCGGGTTGATTTAAAATTTACTTTACTAATCATTAACCCGTCTGAAGCAGTTAACACATAATCTATTTCCCAATTATTCTTTGTAACGGTATTTACTTTTTCACAAAAACAATCAGCCAAATTTTCGTTCTGTAATTTTCGTTCGGTTACAACAATTTTATCTGCGTCTTTGCCAACATCCGTCCACCTTAGACCAACTATTTTATTATCAGTTAAATCAACAATTACCCAAAGTGCTCTATTGCCTTTTATAAAAGTTGGTGCAACACATAAATGTTGAGATCTTTCGCATTTTGTTCTGTTAAGTGCAGTTTTTGTACTAGCCATTACGGGCATATCGGCAGAAGGTTTAAACCCTAGTGCTTTTTCTACTTCAGCAGAATTAACTGCAATATTTACAGCAAGTTTTCGCAATCTAGCGGGAATATCAGGCTGCGTTTGAGGATAGTGATCAACACTAATCATTTTATTGGTGAAAATATTTACAAGTCCAATGGTAGTAAGATTATTGGCATAGTTATACATTTCAACCCTCATTAGTGAACCGGGTAAAAAAACAATTCCTTTTCTTATATCGCCTGGCCTAGCAGGATATACCCCAAAGATTTCATTCCATAATGGTTTATGTGTTTTTAAGTCGTAAACATATTTGGTAAAAAAAGAATCGTTTAAAGCAATTTCTTGAGCCAATACAGTTTTATCATCTGCTTTATCAGTGTAATATTTAACTGGCATTGGTAGTTGTAAAATTGAATCTATCTGCTTTTTTCTCTCAATAAAAAAAACGAACGTATCTGGTTTAGAAGTATTAAAACTACTCTGCTTATATTCTCTCAAATAAATGCTATTTGCTGAACCAATTTTCTTGGGATTAGTTGTTTTATTTTGAGCGATAATACAATTAGTAATAGTTAATAATAATATCAAAAAATAATATTGTAAATAATTTCTTTGCATATTAATTTTCATTAAATGGATTTAGTAAATTATAATTTCTTAGATAACTAGTATCTGTTAAAGTAGAAAGAAAAAAAAGTAGATTTTCTTTCTCTTTTGAAGTTAAAGTAAACCCTTTAATTAAATTACTTTTATTGATATTTAATTTACCATCACCTTTGTTTTTTCCATAATTAATAAGCCTGCCGCCGCGTTGATAAATAGAAATCATTTGTTCTATTGTTTCAACTGAACCATCATGTGTATAAGGAGCTGTAAGTAAAATATTTCGTAGTGATGGTACACGAAATTTCCCTTTATCATTAGGGTTTTTGGTAAGCTCAAAAAGTCCTTGATCTTTTAATGGATAAGCACCTTCATCATCTACATTATATAAGCCAGTATTAAAGTAAGTCTCTTTTTTTATTGATTCTTGCAGTTGATGACAATTACTGCATCCTAATTGTGCAGAATTAAAAAGTTTCATCCCTTTAATAGCTTGTTCATTTAATATCTTTTTATTTCCCTTGAGGTATAAATCGAAAGTAGAATTAAACGAAACCAATTGCTCTTCAAAATTGCTGATAGCAATAATAAAATTATTAATCACAAAAGGTTTACTATCCGCTGGAAAAGCTTTACTGAATAGGGTTCGGTAATTTGACAAGTTTTCAAAACGAGTAATAATTTCTACTTCATTATTTGTCCACCCTAACTCATTCGGATGCTGGTTAAACATAGGAAATAATAGTTGTTGTGAAAGCTTTTTAATGCTACTATCACCCCAAGTAAAATAAGTTTGGTACTTAACATTTAGCAAAGTGGGAGCATTTCTTCGAACCGTATAACCATCGCTACCAGCTGATTGGCGATAGCCATCTGTAAAAGCAAATTTTGGGTCGTGACAAGAAGAACAGGATTTAGTTTGATTGTAAGATAATCTAGTATCATAAAAAAGGTACCTTCCCAATGCTATTTTGTATTTTACTGATTGATCTTTAGGGGAAGATAAAACCGTAAAAATGGTAGTGTAAAATGTTGCCAAAAAAACAATTGCAACAATGAAAGAATACTTTTTTTTCATACAATTAATTCATGTCCAATAACTCCCATTTTTTATTAGCGCTATTCCATTTGAATGTATACAAAGTCTCTGGTTTTTCGCTCGACGCTTGTAAGTTATAGTTGAAAGATATTCCATTAACCAACATGGTACTATTGGCAAATTTAATTTTTCTTGGTTTATCATCACCTCGAGGACCGTATCCTTTTAATGAAAGTTCATTTCTTTGCATTTTCTTATTAAATTTCCCATTTGCATTAATTGGAACAGAAATGATATCACCAGTTCTCGCGCTTCCGTAATATAAACGCTTGTTTCCTTTTTCGTCTAACGCAATAGTTAAGCCAATTGCATCTTTGTGTAGCAAACTATCTACAATTTTTTTATTGGCTACATTAATAATATAAATGATCCCATTTTCACTTTTCCTTTTGGAACCCAAAACAGTTGATGCAAACATTAAATTACTGATACAATCATAACTTATTCCCAACAAGCCATAGGGATTACTTGATGCTGATTTATAATAGGGCAGACTTAACCACTCGGTTAATATTCCTGTATATCCATTAATTTGATAAATGGTATTCAGTTTTTCTTTTGGATTATAAAATACAGAAATTAAAGGAGTTGGTATTGTGTAAGCATTTCCATTTATGTCAAAAGTAATTGTTGAAAGATATCCTGCTGATTTCCATGAATCATGTTGATAAATGCTTTTTATAGAATTTTGAGGAGTTGGACTTTTTTGATTTTCTTTTTTTTCAAACTCCACCAATATAATGCCTAATGATCTTTTATCGCTTGTACTTAAAGCTGTCCATAATGGATCAAATCCCAATGTTTTTATAAAGTCAGGTTCCTTTTGACAAGGCATTATCTCTTTTTGGGCATACAAACTGGTGGGTAATTTTATCAAAACAATAAAGAATATCAATAAATACAATATTAAATGACTTTTTGAAAAAAATATTTTATTTAATTTTAATGTATTTTTTTTAAAATGTATATACACTTGATTTACAATTATTTATGAATAGTATAGAAAAATATATTAACTTTTGCTTTAACCATTTCGCATTCAAATACAAGTTTTTAATAAAAAACACATACCAACTAGTTTGTATAAAGCACGTCTGCAAAGGATTTCACAATATATTATCGTCTAAATCTTAGCTATTTAGTGTATTTTTATGCCATGTGTACAAGAGACATAAAATAATTGTCTCATTGCACAAATAAATATACAAAATCAGTGTCAACTAGGTTTATATAATATTTATTGAAGTATCATTTTTAATTCTACGAATATGAATAAAATTTACTCAAAAAGATCAATTTCAACTTTACTAAAAGGGGCAGCTTTATTGCTGTTTGCCTCAAGTTCAATTGAACTGTCTGCTCAGATAAGTGGTACCGTATTCCGCGATTATAATGCAAATGGAGTTAAAAATAATTCAGCCAGCTTTAATGAGCCAGGTGC
>JAYVRC010000304.1:0-6970 GCA_043776615.1 Sphingobacteriia bacterium | reverse complement strand
ACTACCTTCTTTTTAGAAGTATCCGCTTTTGCTTTGTTTTCTTCCATTTCTTTCACTAACGCAAATTCATCCTTGTTTAATTTAAAGCGGTCGAAAGCTTCTTGTGTAAAGAACATCATATACGCATCGCTTTGAGCACCCCCACTCATAGCAGCTGAACGCAATCCGTCTCTATTGCTTTGCCATAACATGGCTTTGCCGCCCAATACCCATTTAGGCCTGAAATCATTGTATCCACTTTCGGTAATATTCATAATTTTTTTACCATCCGCACTTGCCAATCCAACTTCTCCAACAGCACTGCCAGGTATTGAATAATCGAATAATAACCATTTACTATCTGGGCTCCATTGGAAATATTGATCATTTTCTATAAACGCAAAAATTTGGTTGATACCTAAAATAGTGCGTGATTGTTTAGAAGCAATATTGTAAATACGAACATTGTTTCTGTTTTCAACAAAAGCAATTTCTTTCCCATCGGGAGAAAGCAAAGGTTGAGTATTGTCGTTTGTATTTTCTAAAATAGCAGTTTCCTTAATTAATGTTGATGTAAAAAAATAAGGTTCATCGGATCTAACAATTTTTGATTCATACACACTCCACTTATTATTTCTTTCAGAAGAATAAATTATTGATTTGCTATCTGGAGAAAAACTAACGCTTGATTCTTGCTCAGGTGTGTTGGTAATTCTTTTTGTAATTCCACCATCTACACTAGTAACAAATACTTCTCCTCTAAAAAGAAAAGCAACTTCTTTTCCATTAGGAGCAACACTAATACCGCTTCCTGTTGATACCCTAATTACTTGTTCATCATTTTTTCTTGAATCCGCTAAGATTGAAACTGCTAGTTTTTTAGGAGATGATCCAGCTTTCATGGTGTACAATTCTCCATCATAACCAAAACAAATAGTGCCATCATTTGCAGCACTTAAAAAACGGACAGGATGTTTTTTATAATTGGTAAGCTGCTCGCTTTTGCCGCCAGCTAAATTCATTTTATGAATATTAAAACTGCCGCTTTCCTCACTTAAGTAAAACATTGCTTTTTCGCCATCAGTAAATATTGGCGTGCGATCTTCTCCATTAAAAGAAGTGATTTTAGTGTGCTTGGTAGTTTTTACATCATATACCCAAATATCTCTAGTAATTGCCGAGGTATGGTGTTTTCTCCAAGTATTTTCACCCCCTTTTTTATCATGATAAATCCATTTAGAACCATCCTTACTTATTTTAACATCTTCTGCAGGAGTAGTTAATAATTGTGTAGTTCTTCCTCCACTAACACCAACACTATATAATTCAGGCATTGATCCTGTTGGAAACTGGCGGTTGGTATTTAAATCCATTCTTGATGATCCAAAAACGATGTTCTTATCATCCTGAGAAAAATCATACGGATATTCAGCAGCAGAATGATAAGTTATTCTTTTAGCTTCTCCACCATTTACAGAAATGGTGAAAATATCGAAATTGCCATATCGATCACTTGAAAAGGCAATTGTTTTTCCATCGTGACTCCAAACCGGCATAAAATCGTGTGCTTCATGCATGGTTAATGCTGTTGCAGCACCTCCGACACTTGCTACTTTATAAATATCTCCTTTAAAAGTAAATACAATGGTTTTTCCATCGGGCGAGATAGCTGAATAACGCATCCATTTAGGATCATTTTGAGCAGTTGCTTGATTTGTAAATGTAAATAGAAGAAAAAAAGCAATTATTGGTTTCATATGTTAGTTTATAACTGAAAGATAAGGTAGAATTTGATTTAACAAAAGAGGATTTTATGATTGGCAAAACTTACTTAAGTTATGGCTACCTTCCATAAATGGTTGAAAATACATACCATATTTACCCATTAGGAGATCAGGCTTTAACCATTCAATTTGGCAATACAATTAATGGGGCTACGAATAAAAAACTGATGCAATTGTTTAAACAATTGCAAATGAATCCAATAAAAGGAGTAAAAGACATCATCCCAGCTTATGCTAGTTTAACTGTTTGTTACGACTGCGCCATTATGCATAACTCAACTTCAAGTATTTCCATTTTCGATTGGGTGAAGGAACAAATAATCAGTCAACTTCAATCAACAAAAACAACAGCTTCCAACAATAGAATCATTGATATTCCTGTTTGCTATGATCTTTCTTTGGCGCCAGATCTACAAGAAATTTCATTAACCATTGACATTTCTGTTGAGGAATTAATTAAAATTCATACAGCTAGTGCTTATTCGGTTTATATGATTGGATTTCTTCCGGGATTCCCATATATGGCATCTGTTGATAAAAGAATACGCATCAATAGAAAATCAACACCACGCACCATCGTTCCGAAAGGAAGTGTTGGAATAGCAGGAGAACAAACGGGTATTTATCCATTAGCATCTCCTGGAGGCTGGCAGTTAATAGGACAAACTCCGCTAGATATATTTGATTTGTCGAAAGAAATTCCTTGCTTATTACAACCAGGAGATCAGGTTCAATTTTTTTCAATTAGCTTAAGTGAATTTGGTAAAATAAAAAAAGAGGAAAAATAATGAGCATCACCATTTTAAAACCCGGATTATTAACTACTATTCAAGATGCTGGCCGTTTTGGTTATCAGCATTTGGGTATTAATCCGAGTGGAGCAATGGATATAAAAGCAATGCAAATTGCCAATGCATTGCTTTTAAATAAATTGAATGAAGCGGTTATAGAATTTTTTTTTCCAGCACCTGTAATTCAATTTAACCAATCAACTTTTGTTGCATTAAGTGGTGCTGATTTTAGTGCCGAAATTGAGGGAATTGCTATCCCTATAAACCATCCTGTTTTTGTTCCGGCGAATTCTATCTTACAATTCTCGTCGAAAAACTCAAAGCAAATTGGCTATTTATCTGTTCAGGGTGGATTTGAGTTAAGCGAATGGCTCAATAGCTATAGCACCAATTTAAAAGCAGGTGCTGGAGGGTATGAAGGAAGGGCATTTAGAGCCGGTGATAAAGTAAGTTTAAATATCAAATCAATTAAAAGTGTTTCTAATTCAATATGCTCAGTGCTTCCTTGGAAGGCATCTGTTGAGCCATTTTATACTGATCATTCTATTCGTTTTATTCCGGGTAATGAATTTAATTTATTAAGTGATGAATCGAAGCAATTATTTTCTTCAACATCATTTAAAATATTGCCGCAAAGCGATCGAATGGGGTATCGGTTAAGTGGACCAGCACTACATTTGAGCGAATCCTCAGAAATGATTTCTACAGCCGTTTCAAGAGGCACAATTCAACTTCTTCCGTCTGGACAATGCATTATATTAATGGCCGACCATCAAACAACTGGTGGATATCCAAGAATTGGACATATTATTAGTGCCGATTTTTCCAATCTTGCTCAAAAAGGTTCAAATGATCAATTATATTTTAGTGAAACAACAAATGAGTTTTCTCAAAAATTATTACATGAGCAAAAGCAACATTTGCAACAATTAACAAATGCCTGTATATTACAACTCGATGCATACCATAGACATTAATTGCGATTTAGGAGAGGGTTATACCAATGATGTAGAACTAATGCAATATATAAGTTCAGCCAATATTGCTTGTGGTTTTCATGCAGGTAATGAAACAATCATTAAAGAAACAATTGAACTTTGTTTAAAAAACAATAATGCAATTGGCGCACATCCTGGTTTTAATGACAAAAAAAAATTTGGAAGAATAAATATGCAATTATCAGATTGCGAATTGTACGATTTGGTTGCAGAACAAGTAATTTTATTACAAGCGTATTGTAAACAAGCTGGAGCAAAACTTCATCATGTAAAACCACATGGAGCCTTGTACAATATGGCGGCAACCGATTCAACTATGAGTTATATTATAGCTACTGCAATTAAGGAAATTGATGCTTCATTAATTGTATACGGATTAAGCAATAGCAAATTATTAATAGAAGCAAATAATGCTGGGTTAACAATTGCTTCAGAAGTATTTGCCGATAGAACCTATCAAACAGATGGCTCATTAACGCCAAGATCAATGCCAAACGCACAAATCACAAACGTTGAGGATTCTCTACAACAATGTTTACAAATGATTCGAAACAAAACAGTAACATCCATTAATAATATTTCAGTTCCAGTTGTTGTAGATACCATTTGTATTCATGGCGATGGAGATCATGCTGTTGATTTCGCAAAATCATTACACCTTTTTTTAATCAATAATAATATTCACCTTAAAACGATTGGTGCATGAGTAAAAAAACATCTTCTGCAATTACAGGTGCCGCATTTTTAATGGCTACATCAGCAATTGGTCCAGGCTTTCTTACACAGACAACAGTGTTCACACAACAATTAGCAGCTAGTTTTGGCTTTGTAATTGTTATTTCTGTTTTGTTAGATATTGGTGCTCAATTAAATATTTGGAGAATAATTGCAGTAACTGAAAAAAGAGCACAGTTAATTGCGAATGATTTATTGCCGGGGCTTGGTTATCTTTTATCTGGCTTAATTGTTATAGGAGGATTGGCATTTAATATTGGTAATATTGGTGGATGTGGACTTGGATTACAAGTGCTAACTGGGCTTGACCTTACCTATGGCAGTATCTTCAGCTGTATTATTGCTTTATTAATTTTCTGGAATAAAGAAGCAGGAAAAGCAATTGATGGATTTACAAAATTACTCGGTGTATTAATGATTTTGCTAACGCTTTATATAGTTTTCAAAGCAAATCCTCCAATAGCTTCTGCAATACATCATAGTTTTTTTCCAGAGAAAATTTCTGCTTTAGCCATAGTAACATTAGTAGGTGGTACTGTTGGTGGTTATATTAGTTTTTCTGGAGGTCACCGTTTATTAGATGCTGGTATTAAAGGACAAGCTTCTTTGCCCGATGTAAATAAAAGTGCTATTACGGGAATTGTTGTAACAGCTATAATGCGTTTCTTATTATTCTTAGCAGCATTGGGAGTAATTGTTAAAGGAGTTGCACTTGACCCCAGCAACCCACCCGCATCTGTTTTTAAATTAGCTGCAGGAGAAATAGGTTATCGATTTTTTGGCGCAGTAATATGGTGTGCTGCTATCACTTCTGTTATTGGAGCAGCTTACACTTCAGTTTCTTTTATAAAAACTTTTCATCCAATAATTGAAAAGAACGAGAAGATAATTATTTCGATTTTTATTATCCTTTCTACAATCATTTTTAACATCATCGGCAACCCAATAAAAATTCTGGTAACAGTAGGTGCATTAAATGGATTAATTTTACCAATTGCATTAGCTGTGATTTTAATTGCTGCAACAAATAAAAGATTAGTAAATAATTATCGCCATCCAATATGGCTGCAAATTTCGGGGTGGATTGTTGTTGCAGTAATGAGTTGGATGGGATTCCTAACTATTTCGAATTGGATAACTGGCTAATGGTATTAGCATTATTTAATGCATCCACTTTTTTACACTCAATTGTTTGAACCAATAATTCTGGTTGATCTCTTTTCATCAATCCCTTTTGATATAGTTTATCGTAGTACTGCAATAAAATTATAAAACAATTTTTTATATCATCTTCTACTAATGCATTGATAGCTGTTTTTGTTTCTAAGCCGCCTAGTTTTTTCTTTATCCGAATTACAGCATTAACCAACTCTTCTTTTTTAAATTTACCGTAATTGTTAATTATAAAATTCAATCGCTCCTCAAAAGGAATATTTATAAAAAGCACTTTCTTTTCACGCATTTGTTTAAATAATACTGATGGAATATTTACTTCGCCAATACGCTGACTCTCGTCTTCTAAATAAAGGATTGAACCTGCTTCACATTTAATTGTAGAAAGTTCCTTTGCTAATAAGTTTTCGAAATGCTCTTGTGTTGGTTGAGGGGGCTGACCAATTGCGCCAAATGAAGAACCTTTATGGCATGCCAATTTTTCTAAATCAATGATTTGGTTTCCAATTTTCGAAAGCTCCTGTAATAATTCTGTTTTTCCAGATCCTGTATAACCGCCTATTATAGTTATTGGATATTCTTTTTCGAATTGCTGTAGCACCCAATTTCTGTAAGCTTTGTAGCCTCCAATTAATGTAAGTACTTTAAAGCCGTATAAATCTAACAACCAGGCAACAGCAGCACTTCTCATTCCTCCGCGCCAACAATGTAGGAGAACAGTTTGATTGAGAATTGAAGATTGACAATTTTCAACTTCTTCTACCATTTTAACCATCTTCTTCCCAAAATATTTCAATCCAATTTTAATAGCTATTTGCTTCGACTCCTGTTTATAGGCTGTTCCAACAATTTTTCTTTCTTCGTCTGTAAAAAGCGGGAAACTAATGGCACCGGGCATATGGGCGTGTTTAAACTCTCCAGGGCTTCTAACATCAAGTACTGGATGGTGCTTAATAAGTGGTAGAAATTCATCAATAGTTAATTTAGTAATCGCCATCGGTACAAATGTACAAGGCAATTTGTAACTTTTCGGTATGAAACAATTATTGATAATTAGGCATGCTAAAAGTAGTTGGGCTAATATTGGACAAACCGATTTCGATAGGCCCTTAAATGAACGTGGAGAAAGAGATGCTCCTGAAATGGCAAAGAGACTTATTACAAAAGCAATATCAATCGATTCATTTATTGCAAGTACAGCAAAAAGGGCTTTTAGTACGGCAACTTCTTTTGCAGAAGCCTATCAAAAAACAGCAAATGATATCAATAAAAAGCAGGAGTTGTATCATGCTCCTTCAGAACGTTATTACCAAGTAATCAAAACAATTAATCCGCAAATTAATACTGCTGCAATTTTTGCACATAATCCTGGCATTACCGATTTTATTAACTCTTTAGGGACAACAAAAATTGACAATATGCCTACTTGTGGTGTATTTGCTGTAAAACTTCATACTACTGATTGGAGTGAAATTAGGACTTGCAAAAAAGAGTTTTGGTTTTTCGAATA
>JAYVRC010000303.1:0-6974 GCA_043776615.1 Sphingobacteriia bacterium | reverse complement strand
ATGAAAAAATAGCAGTTGTTACACAAGAAACTAAATAAATTGATAAAAAAATTCATCATAGCAGGCGGCGGTACAGGCGGACATATTTTTCCGGCTATAGCAATTGCAAATGCAATAAAGGAAATGATGCCAACATCGGAGTTTTTATTTGTGGGGGCAAAAGGTAAAATGGAAATGGAAAAAGTTCCTAAAGCTGGATATCAAATTGTTGGTTTAGACATTGCTGGCTTTAACCGTTCTTCATTATTTAAAAATATTACTTTACCATTTAAATTAGCGCAAAGTTTTTTGCAAGTCAGTAAAATCGTTGGTCAATTTGAGCCAGACGCTGTGATTGGAGTTGGCGGGTATTCTTCTTTTCCTGTTTTGCGATACGCTCAATCCAAAGGCATTAAAACATTTATTCATGAAAGTAATTCTTTTGCTGGCAGAGCCAATATAATGCTTGCTAAAAAAGCTACAAAAATATTTGTAGCTACCAGAGGAATGGATGCATTTTTTCCGGCTGATAAAATCATCGTATCTGGAAATCCTATTAGAGAAGCTATTGTTGCTCATGATATAGATCACAATAAAGCAATTTCTTTTTTTGGATTGGATGCCAATAAAAAAACAATTTTAATTGTAGGTGGAAGTTTGGGTGCTAAAAGTATTAATGAAACTATTTTGGAAAATCTAGATGTTTTTAATGAGAATCATCTTCAATTGATTTGGCAAACAGGAAAAATTGATGCAGATAAGTATAAGCATGCTGCAGCAAATAAGCAATATATATGGGTAAATGAGTTTATACAAGAAATGGAATATGGCTATACAGCTGCTGATTTAGTAATTAGTAGGGCAGGAGCTATGGCTGTTTCAGAATTGTGTATTGTTGGTAAGCCAGCAATTTTGGTGCCTTTTCCTTTGGCTGCAGAAAATCATCAAACAGAAAATGCTATGCAACTGGTAAAGGAAAATGCTGCAGAAATAGTTACAGATAGAGATGTTAAAGCATTACTAGTAAAAAAAGTAATGGCATTAATTCATAATGATGATGAGTTGAAATCACTATCAACCAATATTCAAAAATTAGGAAAATTAGCTGCTGATAAATTAATTGCTAGTGAAATTTTGAAAATGATTGCATGAACAAATTAAAACAAATTAATAAAATATACTTTATAGGTATTGGTGGCATTGGAATGAGTGCGCTTGCTAGGTATTTTTTATCAAAAGGCGTTATTGTAAGTGGTTACGATAAAACGATTACTGATTTAACTAAGACTTTAGAGCATGAAGGCATTGCTATTCATTATGAAGAGAACATTAATTTGGCACCAAAGGATGCCGATGTTATTGTATATACGCCAGCAATTCCTGCAAACCATGCTGAGCTAATGTATTACCAGTTAAATAATTTTACTGTTGTTAAACGCAGTGATATTTTACAGTGGATAACTGAAAATTCTTTTAATATATGTATTGCAGGTACACATGGTAAAACCACTGTTACATCAATGATAGCGCATATATTGCGCCATTCTAATTACGGATGTAATGCTTTTTTAGGAGGTATTGCTGCTAATTACAACACCAATTTCTGGAGTGATGAAAAAAATGTTGTTGTTGTTGAAGCAGATGAATATGATAGAAGCTTTCTTAAATTATTTCCAGATATCGCTGTAATAACATCGATGGATCCAGATCATTTAGATATATATGGAACCGCCGAAGAAGTAGAAAAAGCTTTTGTAGCATTTTCTAATAAAGTAAAACAAGGGGGTTGTTTAGTTACAAAATATGGATTAAGTAGGGAAGGTGAACTACATGCTGATTTCCATTATACCTATGATTATAAAAACGCTAATGCTACTGTTTTTATTACAGATTTAACAGTTATAAATGGAAGTTATCATTTCTCAATTGTTCATAAAAATTGGCAATTGCACAAAATGATATTGCATATGGGAGGGCTTCATAATATAGATAATATTTTAGCTGCGGTAACTGTAGCAAAACATATAGGTATTGATGACGAATTGATTAAGGCAGCTGTAGCCGATTATAAAGGTGTGAGAAGGAGATTTGAATATGCATTAAAAACCGATAAGCACACCATCATAGATGATTATGCTCATCATCCAGAAGAATTAAATGCACTGATATCAGGAGTTCGAAGCATATTTCCTCATGAAAAACTAACATTGGTGTTTCAACCACATTTATTTAGCAGAACGATGGACCAGGCCGATGGGTTCGCTAAAAGTCTTGATAAAGCTGATGAAGTAATCTTATTGCCAATTTATCCAGCTCGCGAATTGCCAATGAAAGGAGTTACCAGTGAAATGCTATTGAATAAAATGCAATTAATTAATAAGCAAGTGATGGAGAAACTAGATTTAATTGATTGGATAAAAAAACATCAGCCAAAATTAATAGTAATGGCTGGTGCAGGAGATATTGATGCTATGGTTAAACCAATTAAAAATTGTTTAGAAAATAATTAATGAAAATACCCAACAACTGGAAGTCGATTTTATGGAGTATATGCTGGGTTATAACTGGCGTAGCACTTATTTTTTTGTTTGGGGCATCAATGCAACAAAAGAATAATAAAAAGTGTACTGGGGTTAAAATAGAAATTTCTGGTGCAGAAAAGCATCTTTTTATTGATGAAAAAGATGTGTTGGAACTAATAAATTCCGATGGACAAGTTGAAGGAAAGTCAATTCATTTGTTGAATTTGCGGCAAATGGAAACTTTGGTGGAGCAAAACAAATGGGTAAAGAATGCCGAGATGTTTATTAATAACAATCAGGTTTTACAAATAAATATTGAGGAGAGGCAGCCAGTTGCTAGGATTTTTCAGACCAATGGAAATTCATTTTATTTAGATACAGCTGCTGTTTTTCTCCCGTTAAGTAATAAACTCAGTGCTCGTGTTCCCATTTTTACTGGTTTGGTTGAAACGAAAACAATTGATTCTCCTTTGATTAATCAAGTAGTTGTTTTAGCAAAATATATTGTCCAAGACTCTTTCTTTTCAGCCCAAATTTCACAAATCAATATTCGAGCTGATAAGCAATTTGAATTAATTCCTTTAATTGGCAATCAAACAATTGTTTTTGGAGACGCAACTGATTTGGCTGCAAAGTTTAATAAGTTAAAAGCTTTTTATAAATCCGCTTGGTTGCTAAACGGAATGAATACATATGAAACATTGGATATTCAATATAAAAATCAAGTACTTGCAATAAAACGAGGAACTGCAAAAGCCGAAGCAGACTCTTCGGCAGCAATGGCGTTGCTTAAAAATGGAGCTATGTTTCTACCATTATTAGATTCATCAGTTTCAAAATTAGTAGATACTGTTCAAGTAAAAACAGTTAAAAAAATTACGAACACAAAAAAATCGGCTAAACCAATAAAAATCTCGAAGCCAAAAAACAATAAAAAGAATCAAAAACCGTTAAGAACTTAAATACATACCCTTATGAATCACAATGAAGCACCCATCATTGTTGGTCTGGACATCGGAACCACTAAAATTGCAGCAATTGCAGGCCGCAAAAATGAATTTGGCAAATTAGAAATATTGGGCTTTGGCCGAGCTAACAGCAATGGAGTTCAACATGGCCAGGTGTTAAATATTGATCAGACCATTAAAGCAATTCAGCAAGCGCTAGAAAACTGTGCAATTAGTAATCCAGATTTAGAAATTTCTGAAGTATACGTTGGGATTGCTGGTCACCATATTAAAAGTTTGCAGACTCGTGGTGATATTGTTCGTCAAGATCCAGATGTTGAAATTTATAGTAGTGAAATCGATCAGTTAATCAATAATCAAAGAAAAACTTTTATTCCTGCTGGCGATCAGATTATTGATGTAATTTCTCAAGATTTTCATGTCGATAGTATTCAGAATATCAAAGACCCAATAGGTTATAATGGAGTGAAGGTTGGTGCAAACTTTCATATTATTACTGGCGATAGAAATGCAATTCGTAATATTCATCGTGCTGTAGATAGGAGTGGATTAAAAACCAAAGATTTGGTTTTACAGCCCTTAGCATCTGCAAGTGCAGTAATGAGCGAAATTGATATGGAAGCTGGGGTTGCTATTTTAGATATTGGTGGTGGAACCAGCGATTTAGCTGTATTTTATGAAGGAATTTTAAAGCATACAGCAGTTATTCCATTTGGAGGAGAAAATATCACCAATGATATTAGAATGGGATTAGGCGTTTTAAAGAGCCAAGCAGAAGCAATGAAAGTTCAGTTCGGTAGTGCTTTGGCAGATGAAGCAAAAGCCAACGCATATATTACTATTCCCGGATTAAAGGGGATGCCTGCAAAAGAAATTAGTGTTAAAAATCTAGCTGCTATTATCCAAGCTAGAATGGGAGAAATACTAGATTTTGTTACTTATCATTTAAAGCAAGTTGGCTTAGATCATCGTGCATTAAATGGTGGAATTATTTTAACAGGGGGAGGATCTCAGTTAAAACATTTAATTCAATTAACAGAATATACCACTGGATTAAATGCTCGTATTGGCTTGCCGAACGAACACCTTGCAGCAAATCATATCGATGAATTAAAAAAACCCATGTACTCAACTTGCATTGGCTTAATTCTAAAAGGATACAACGACTATGATCATAAATACAAAGATTTTGCTGAAAAATTTGTAAAAGTAGCAGTGCCAGAGGGATTAACAAAGAAAGCTGAAACTACAAAAGAAGAACCAATTATAGTATCAACTGTTGATGTATCACAAAGAAGAGGCTTTTGGGATAAGTTCAAAAATAATTTAATTGATTTATTTAAAGAAGAGGAAGACCAAGTAATTCGTTAATAAAATAAATAGTATAACAGATCCGTTATTTATATACTACTAATTTAATTGCTAAAAAAACGCTATGATTCATTTTGATTTACCCAAGCAAAAATCATCTATTATTAAAGTGTTGGGTGTTGGAGGTGGGGGCAGTAATGCTGTAAACTTTATGTTTGCCCAAGATATCGAAGGCGTTGATTTTATTATTTGTAATACCGATGCTAAAGCAATAGAGCAAAGTAATATCCCTAATAAAATTCAGCTCGGGCCACATCTTACTCAAGGATTAGGGGCAGGAGCAAATCCTGAAGTTGGAAAAAAAGCTACTGAAGAATCTTTAGATGAAATAAAACGCATTTTAGAAGTAAATACTAAAATGGCATTCATTACTGTTGGAATGGGTGGTGGAACTGGAACTGGTGGAGCACCAATTATAGCACAAATTTGTAAAGAGCTTGGAATATTAACTGTAGGTATTGTAACTACTCCTTTTGGTTTTGAAGGTCCACGCAGGCAGAAGCAAGCTGAGGAAGGCATTGCTGCGTTGAAGCCTTATGTTGATACACTTTTAGTGATCAGCAACGATAAGTTACGCATGCAATATGGTAATTTAAAAATGAAAGAAGCTTTTTCTAAAGCAGATAATGTTTTAGCAACAGCTGCAAAATGCATTACTGATGTAATCAATAGCAGAGGCCACATTATTGTTGACTTTGCAGATGTTTGTACAGTAATGAAAAATGGTGGAGTAGCAATTTTAGGTAAAGCAGAAGTTGAGGGAGAGAACAGAGCTCAGTTGGCTATTGAAGAAGCATTGAATTCACCACTACTAAATGACAGCGATATTAGGGGAGCTAAATGGATATTGATTAATATCAATAGTGCTGAAGGAGATCATGAATGTACAATGGACGAATTGGAAGTGATTAATAATTACTTGCGCATGCAGGCCGGTGAAGATACTGATGTTATTGTTGGAATGGGTTATGATCCATCTTTAGATAAGAAAATTGGAATTACATTAATTGCAACAGGTTTTGAACACAAAGATCCATTTGCAAAACCACAAGCTATTAAAGCACCAGAAGTAAAACCAGCAAAAGAAGTAGTTACGCTTGATATGAATATTATTGAGCAAAAATTATCCCCTGTTGTTGCGGCAGTAATTGAGCCTGCTACGGCACCAGTATTGATTCATGTTTTTGATCCAATAGATGAATTAACTCCAACGATGCAAGTTGTAGATGAAGTGAATCATCAAATTGAAGAAAGAGAATCATTGGTATTACAACTAGAGTTAAGTACTGAAATTACTTCTCCAATTGTAAATGAATCTATTGAAACAACAATAAAGGCTGAATCAAATAAAGAAGAGCCAGTATTGAATTTACAAATGAATAATCAACCCAATATAAATAGTAGTGCAGGCTTAATGAATAAGCCATCTAATATTTATGCTGAAGAATCAATAACAACAACAGTTACAGTGGTTACTCCTTCTCCTACAAAAGAAGTGGTTTTAGAAGAGTCTATTCTAGAAATGCAATTAGTAGAAAAATCAGACGAGTTGATGCAACAAGAAACTAAAGTGGCAGAACAAGTTCAATCACAATATACTGATGATGGATTTATGGATGACGTAGAAGAACAGAAAAGAAGAGCTGCAGAAAGAATTCAAAAATTACGTAACCTTTCATTTAATATGAATAATTCGACTGATACAAGCGGCGAGTTTGATGCTGTACCTGCTTATATTAGAAGAAATATGGAATTGTTTGGTAACACCCTTACTTCAGTAGAAAATTTCTATAGCAAATACACTGTAGGTAAAGATGAAAATGATCAAACACATATATCTCATATTAATAAGTTTTTTGACGGAAAAAAGCCTGACTAACCCAGTCTCTATAGATGTGTATTAATTGTAGCCTCCTGTGAAAATGGGAGGCTTTTTTGTAATAACTTTACTTATGGCAACAGTTTTAATTACTGGAGGAACAGGAACAATTGGAAATAGACTTGCAATTCTTTTAAGGGAGCAAGGTCACTGTGTGAATTTACTTTCCCGCTCTAAAGGCAATGGGTTATCTACTAATACCAATGGCCAAACTTTTTTGTGGAATATTCAAGAACAAACCATCGATGAAGAAGC
>JAYVRC010000302.1:0-6983 GCA_043776615.1 Sphingobacteriia bacterium | reverse complement strand
TAGCATCTTGTTTGTTACCCATTCCTGTATCAATAAGAATAAGCCGATCATTGGTCTGAATTAGTAAGCTTCTCAAAGCCCAATTACACATATTGTTTTCATCTGCAGGGTTTAGTTTATTCCACATACTTTTTGGAACTACACCAAACATTGCACCTCCATCCAATTTAAAATAACCAGTATTAATACTATACAGTTTCATGTTGTTGTTTTTTCTGCAAAATAGCCGCAGAATAAAGAATTGCAAATCCTATTACAAAAAATACAACCAATGCCAATACTGAGTTTCTTTGTGAGCCACTAATTTCAGTAATGTATCCAAAACTAAGCATACCAATAACTATAGCAATTTTCTCTGTTACATCATAAAAACTAAAGAATGAAGTAGTATCGATAGTTTGAGGCATTAACTTGGCATAAGTACTTCTACTCAAAGCTTGAATACCACCCATTACAAAACCAACTAAGGCAGCTAATCCGTAAAATTCATTGATGCCATTGCGCGGTAGTTTGTAACCAACAATGCAAAGTATTATCCATAAAGAAACGGTTACCATAAGTGCTTGAAAATTACCCATTTTTTTTGAAAGAAAAGCAATACTAAAAGCGCCTGGTATAGCAATAAACTGAATAATCAATATTGCAATAATTAAATTGGTAGTTGGAATATTTAATTCACTTTTACCGTAAAGCGTAGCAGCAAGCATAACTGTTTGTACACCCATATTGTAAAAGAAAAAGGCAAATAAATACCTTTTAAGTAGTGGCAAATTGCCTAATTGTATCCATACTTTTTTTAACTCTTTAAAACCCTTTGTTAGTATATTATCCATTTTTCCGTCACCAGCAGGTTTACTATTAGGTAAACGTTTCAAAGAAAATTGTGCGAAACTCCACCACCAAATACCTACTAATAAAAAAGATATTTGAGATGCTTTACCTACTGTAATACCAAACGTGTTTGGTGATAACACAAAAACAAAACAAATGATTTGCAAAATCATACTACCAATATAGCCCATCGAAAATCCTTTAGCACTTACTTTATCTTGATCTTCTGGTGCAGCAATTTCAGGTAAAAATGAATTATAAAATACAAGGCTACTCCAAAAACCCACACATGCGGTTACTAAACAAGCTAATCCAAAAGCCAAATTGTCTTTTGTAAAAAAATACATCGAAGAACAAGCGATACTACCCATGGTACAAAAGAAAAAAAGAAATTTTTTCTTATTGCCTTTATAATCGGCAATAGATGATAGGATGGGCAAGGTTATAGCAACAATAATAAATGCAACAGCCAAGGCGTAATTGTAAAGCGATGTGTTTACAAACTCACGTCCAAATAATTTTACAGTGTCTACTGAGGTATTTTCGTTTCCATCTCCTGTAACTGCTTCAAAATATGCAGGAAAAATAGTTGAAGTAATTACCAAGTTATAAGAGCTATTTGCCCAATCGTACATGGCCCAGCCATTGATTACTTTTTTATTAGCTGTTTTCATATTGCATCTTTATTTTAAATGCCCAGTATAAATTAAAGTAATCAATATTAATCCTACAATTATTCTGTACCAACCAAAAAAACGAAATCCATATTTCTGTAATATCGAAATAAAGAAACGTATAGCTAATAAAGCAACAATAAATGCTACTACATTACCTAATCCCAATAATACTAGATTACTCTTAGTAGTAAGCATAGTCGGATTTTCTTTGATGGCTTTTAAGAGTTTATATCCTGTTGCAGCAGCCATAGTAGGAACAGCTAAAAAAAAGGAGAATTCTGCAGCTAATTTCCTACTTAATTTTTGTTGCATTCCGCCGATAATACTCGATGCACTTCTACTAACACCAGGAATCATTGCTAAACATTGCCAAATCCCAATAGTAAAAGCTTTTAAATAAGAAATATCTTCTTCTTTTTCAATATGGTGACTTTTAAAAATATTATCAATAAATATTAAGGCTACGCCACCTATTAGCATGGAACAAGCAACTGTAAATGGACTTTCTAATAATTGATCAATTTTATCAGATAATAAAAACCCTAAGACCAAAGCAGGTATTACTGCAATAATTAGTTTAATGTAGAAACTCCAATGGTTGAGGGGGAAAAACTTTTTCCGGTATAGTACTACAACCGATAAAATGGCTCCTAACTGAATAGCTACTTCAAATAACTTAGTAAATTCATCTTTGGCAATACCCATAAATGAGCTGGTAATAATCATATGTCCTGTAGAGGAAATAGGCAAAAACTCGGTAATGCCTTCCACTACTGCAATTATAATAGCTTCAAAAATTGTCATAAGGATGTTTTTAAGTTAAAATCTTTATTAAATATAAAGTTTATAGGTTAAATCACACAAATAAAAAAGCGTTCTCAAATGTGAGAACGCTTTTTATAATATTCACTTGTGTATTTATATTAAAATTTCATCAATTAAGCCACTTTCTTTGGGCGCTTAAAAATAGCGTACACTTCAATTAATAGTCCTATAACTATCATTATTGGAGCTATTGTAATTCTAGTTGTGCTGTATACTTCTTTTGTATTAAATACGTTTGGATCTGCACTTTTACCTCCACTCATTAAAACCATCCCTAGCGCAATAACAACTGCTCCAATTATCATCCATGTGTAATTTTCTTTTGCAAAAAGGCTTACGGCTTTTGTTTCGTTGTTCATTTTTTATTTTATTTATTTTTTCTAATAAAGTTCGTCTAATTTCATTTTTAAATATTTCAACACACTTTTATGTGTACTAAATACTGAAATGCCTACTCCTAATATAATTAATCCGCCAAACAAAATTAATGTGTGACTAAAATTTCTGATTGCTTTTAATTGTGGGAATTGACTTTCCGCCCATCCAATTAATGAGAATAATAATACAATTGCTATGCCTGAACTAATCAATCCATTAATTAATGCCCTGATATTTAATGGCCGAGCAATAAAACTTTGGGTAGCACCAACCATCTGCATCGTCTTAATTAAAAATCGATTGCTAAACATGGCCAATCTGATGGTATTATCTATACTAAAAATTACAATCAAACTCAAGGAAATTGCAACTACTAAAAATATCAATCCAATTTTAGATGCCCTTTCATTTAAGTTGTTTACCAACGTTTGAGGATATTGCAAATCGGTAATTTGATTTCCATAAGCACCCATCAACTCATCTGCAATTTTTAATAAACTGTCCTTATTTACATATTCTGCTTTGGCATAAAAATCGATACTTTCTGGAAGAGGGTTTACATCTAAAATTTTAGCCCAATCCTCATTATTTTCTTTATTCCAAATTTGCTTTGCTGAATTTTTATCAACATATAGCACATCTTTTGCGTAAGGCTTTGAAGCAATATATTGTTGAATTTGGCCAATGGTGTCTTTATTCAGCGTTCTTAAATAAGCACTCAACCGTATATCTTCTTTAAAAGCGTTACCTACAGAATTAATATTTAAAAAAAACCAACCCATAATACCCATAATGAGTAACACTAAGGAAACACCTACTATAGAATAAATATAATTTGGCTTACTTCTCTTTAATGATGATTTTCCTATTTCCGCCATAACTGCTTGCTATTTTTAAATAGTGGTTAACCTTGTTACAAATGTACGGTTTTGATGGCTAATGACTTACATTTGCAACCACTAAAACGCTTATTTTCTCAATGAATTTAGGAGATTCAATGATTGAAAGCGTTAACGAAATGTAAATAAACTTAACCCTAACAAATAAAATTGCTTTTGGAAGCTAGTTAGTATGGAATATCAATTCAATTCAATCGAAAAAAAATGGCAGGATCAATGGAAAGCCAGTGACATTTATCGAGTAAGTAATAACAGCAATAAGCCTAAATTTTATGTGCTTGATATGTTTCCTTACCCAAGTGGTGCAGGATTGCATGTTGGCCATCCGTTGGGCTATATAGCTTCTGATATTTTTAGCAGATACAAACGCCTAAAGGGATTTAATGTATTGCATCCAATGGGATATGATGCGTTTGGATTACCAGCCGAGCAATACGCAATTGAACACGGAGTTCACCCTGCAGTAAGCACCATTCAGAATATCGATAATTTTCGAAAACAGCTCGATAAAATTGGGTTTTCGTATGATTGGAGTAGAGAAGTAAAAACTTGTGAACCTAATTATTATAAATGGACTCAGTGGATTTTTTTACAATTATTCAAATCATTTTTTAACAGAGCAACTCAAAAAGCAGAAAGTATTGAATCATTGGTTGCTATTTTTGAAAATGAAGGAAATATCAATCATTATTGTCCTGCTAATGATCAACTTCATTTTTCTGCAGAACAATGGAAAAGTTATGATGAAAAAGATCAACAACAAATTCTTATGCAATACCGCATTGCTTTTTGTGGTATAGGTGAAGTTAATTGGTGCGAAGCACTGGGAACCGTTTTAGCCAATGATGAAGTGGTAAATGGCGTTAGTGAAAGAGGCGGACATCCAGTGGTGAAGAAAAAATTACGTCAGTGGTATTTAAGAATTACGGAGTATGCAGATAGATTAATAACTGGTCTTGATCAGATAGAGTTCAGTGATGCAATGAAAGAAATGCAATTAAACTGGATCGGAAAATCTTATGGTGCAGAAATTGATTTTCTTATTTATAACAGTTCAGATAATTTAAAAGTATATACTACAAGACCTGATACCATTTTTGGTGTAGACTTTATGGTGGTTGCGCCTGAGCATGAATTGATTGCAAAAATTACATCACCTGAACAAAAAATAGCTGTAGAGGAATACATTGCTTATGTTAATAGCAGAAGCGATCGTGAGCGCCAATCCGAGAAAAAAATTACTGGATGTTATACTGGGGCTTATGCTATAAACCCATTTAGTGGCAAACAAATTCCAATTTGGATTTCTGAATATGTTTTAGCAGGATACGGCACTGGTGCTATAATGGGTGTGCCATGCGGAGATGAACGCGACCACAAATTTGCAGAACACTTTAATATTTCAATTACAAATATTATTGGTGATCATTATAATGGATCAGCTGCTAACTCAACCAAAGATGCAACACTGACCAATAGCGATTTTTTAAATGGAATTATAATGCGCGATGCCATTGCCATTGTAATTAAAAAATTGGTTGAAAGGGGTATCGGCAAAAAGAAAGAAAATTATAAAATGCGGGATGCTGCATTTAGTAGACAGCGTTATTGGGGTGAACCTTTTCCTATTATTTGGAAAGACGAGATTGCCCATCCTTTATCTGAAAATGAATTGCCGTTGTTATTACCCGAAGTAGATAGTTACAGTCCTGGTCCAGATGGAGAAGGCCCATTAGCCAATATTCCTACATGGACCGATCGTGAGCTAGAAACCAATACCATGCCAGGTTACGCGGGTAGTAGCTGGTATTTTTTGCGTTACATGGATCCTGAAAATAGTAATAGCTTCTGTGATAGAAAAGTAAGTGATTATTGGAACCAAGTAGATTTATATATTGGTGGAACTGAGCATGCAGTAGGTCATTTATTGTATAGCCGTATGTGGACTAAAGCCTTGTACGATTTGGGGCATATTGGATTTGATGAACCGTTTAGAAAATTGTTGAATCAGGGAATGATACAGGGGAGTTCGAGATTTGTTTATAGAGATAAAAATAATACGAATCAATTTATCAGTTTTAATTTGAAAGATCAATATGATACTATTGCAATTCATGTTGATGTAAATATGGTTGATGGATTTGAATTAAACAAAGAAGCATTTATAAAATGGCGCAATAGTGAATATGCCAATGCGTTATTTATTTTGGAAGATGGAAAATATATTTGCGGTGCTGAGGTTGAAAAAATGTCTAAATCAAAATTCAATACAGTTGATCCAACTGAATTGGTAGATAAATACGGTGCAGATACTTTTAGAATGTATGAAATGTTCCTTGGTCCTGTTGAACAAAGCAAACCTTGGGATACCAAAGGCATTGAAGGAGTTCATCGATTTCTTAAAAAATTGTGGCGATTGTTTTTTGATGAAATAAAAGGCAAGGTTTGGAATGATGAAAAAGCTACAGTTGCTGAATTAAAAATATTACATAAGTGCATTAAAAAAATTGAAGAAGATACAGAACGATATAGCTTTAATACTTCGGTAAGTACTTTTATGATTTGTGTTAATGAGTTGAGTGAGGTTAAATGCAATAAGAAAGATATACTTGAACAGTTATTAATATTACTAACTCCATACGCGCCTCATATTAGTGAAGAATTATGGAACTCATTAGAAAATAGCGGTTCTATTTTAGATGCATCATATCCTGTGTTTCAGGCATCTTATGTTATAGAGTCTTCAAAAGAATATCCAGTAAGTATTAATGGCAAAGTAAGGACCAACATTAATATTAGTTTAGATGCTGATGAAAAAGCAGTAGAAGAAATTGTAATGGCAAGTCCTTTAATTCAAAAATGGATTGAAGGTAAACCAGTTAAGAAATTCATTTTTGTAAAAGGTAGAATGGTGAATGTTGTTATTTAAAAAAATATTTTTGCTTTTTACAGTTTGTTTTTATGTGCTTACTTTAAGTGCACAGGATACCAATAAACCTGCTCCCAAAAAAACGATACGGAATTTTATAAATCCCGATTCATTGGCATTAATTAATTTAAGTATAGTACCAGTTCCTATATTTACTTCCACTCCTGAAACAGGTGTTAGGTTTGGATTAGCGCTTGAATACTTTTTTAATTCAAAAGAAAAGCAAACAGAAGCAAGAGGATCTTATGTACATGGACAATTAACTTATAGTAGCAAGAGTCAACTAGATATTGGAGGAAGTTGGCAAATATTTGGAAGAGGTGAAAAGTATGTGTTTAGAGGCTCTGCCGGGTACCAACAGTTTAATGAAAGGTTTTGGGGTGTTGGAAATACAGTTACTCCAAACGAATTGTATAATAGTCAATTTTATAATAGAGTATATTT
>JAYVRC010000301.1:0-6985 GCA_043776615.1 Sphingobacteriia bacterium | reverse complement strand
CTTTAAAATAAGTGGTTCTTGCATTAAGGTATTTATTTACTATACTATCTGTTTTATGGATATTTAAAGAAGTGCCTTTAGAATATTTAAATGTTTTTATTACTCTAGCCATTTCTTCTAACCAAGCGGCTGTTGCATATTTTTGGTTACTTGCTTCAATACTTGCATCGAAGCCTGCAGGTAAAGTGTAAATAAGGATTAAATACAATATAAAAATTAATACTGCACCAAATCCAATAAATACGGGGTGATAAAACGAAAGTAGTATAACCCCAAATAATATTTGAATAAGGGCCGTAGGAATATCTAACAACAACTTCTCTATTCCTTTTTGTAAAGTTGCTGTATCAAAGAAGCGATTAACTAATTCTGGTAAATAATAACTGTCTAGTTTTTCAATATTTAGCTTGGGCAACCGATCAGCAAATTCTAAAGCATACCTAACAAAAATTTTTTGTTGAATTTTTTCAGTAACCTGTTGTTGTCTTACTTGTAATAATCCGCTAATAAAAACTGCACCGATTACTAAAATTATTAGAATAATCATAGAAGTAGAAATAGAACCTGCCATAACAAAGCTGATAATCGTTTGAATGCCAAGCGGCATAGCTAATTGAACCAGTCCAGATAGAATAGCAAATACATAAATTGATGATACATCTTTTTTATCTAGCTTCAGCAGTGCAATTATTTTTTTTACTGCCGTAGAAAGTGAAACGTTATTTTTTATTGCCATAAATTAGTATGTTCGATATAAATTGTATAAGGGCAGGCACAAAGTCCACAATGATAGTGCCTTAATGGCATTGTGATTTCATAATTATTTGTAAAAATACAACTCGATTTATCATGAATATGAATATTTTAATCAGCAATCTCACCAATCCTGTACTTTTATTCTTCATTTTAGGTGTTTTTGCTACCATTGTAAAGAGCGATTTAGAAATTCCGGCTGCCAGCGCCAAGTTCATTTCTTTGTATTTACTTTTTTCTATTGGATTCAAAGGCGGACAAGAATTGGTGCATAGTGGTATTAACAATCAAATCATTATTACTTTATTAATAGCATTGGCATTTTCTGTGTTGGTTCCATTATATGTTTTTTACTTATTACGCCTAAAATTAAATGTATTTGATTCGGGAGCTGTAGCATCTGCATATGGTTCTGTAAGTGCTGTTACATTTATATCAGCAGCCTCTTTTCTAGAAATGAATAATACTCCTTTTGGAGGGCATATGGTAGCAGCAATGGCTTTGATGGAAGCCCCTGCCATAGTAGTTGGTATGATATTGATTCGTAAAAATGATAAGGAAAACAGTGAAACTGGTAGTTTAAAAACAGTTTTACATGATGCTTTTACGAATGGATCTGTTTTGATGATTTTAGGGAGCTTAGCAATTGGATTAATTGCAGATAGTAAACAAGCTGAAGGCATAAAACCTTTTACTTCAGATATTTTTAAAGGCTTTTTAGCCATTTTTTTGTTAGAAATGGGTATGGTAGCTGCTAAAAGATTTAAGGCTTTTATTAAATATGGCTGGTTTGTTAGCTTGTTTAGTATCATCATTCCATTAATTAATGGAAGCATTGCAGTATTGGTTACAACTTTTGGGAATATTGAAGTAGGGAATAGATTTATGTTAGCAATACTTGCTGCAAGTGCATCTTATATTGCTGTTCCTGCTGCAATGAGGCTAGCAGCCCCTAAAGCTGATCCGGGTTTATATATTCCAATGGCATTAGGATTAACTTTTCCATTTAATATTACCATAGGAATGCCTCTATATTGGATGCTGATACAAGTATTTCCTACTAATAATTAAAGATCATCAAATTCATATAATGGATCTAGATGAGTTCCAGCAGGCATTTCAAAAATTGATTTAGCAATTCCATCATGTAGGTCATATACCCAACCATGTATATCTGGGGATTGATAATTATGCCAGGATGATTGTACAATAGATGTTTTGGCTAAATTCATGACCTGTTCTTGCACATTCAATTCAATCATACGATTAATGCGTAAATCTTCATCGGCAATTGCATCTACTTCTTCTCTATGAAAACGATGTACATCTTTAATATTTCTCAGCCATTTATTGATGATACCAAAATTGTGATTAGTCATTGAGGCTTTTACTCCTCCACAACCATAATGACCGCATACAATAATATGCTTAACTTTTAATACCTCCACCGCATACTGTAAAACACTCAATAGATTTAGATCGGTGTGTACAACCATGTTTGCAATATTTCTATGCACAAATATTTCGCCTGGTTGAGTGCCAGTAATTTCATTAGCGGGCACCCTACTATCACTACAACCAATCCATAAAAATTCGGGTGATTGTATATTAACTAATCTTTTAAAATATTCGGGATCATCTAGTATTTTTTCTTTTGCCCATGCTTTGTTTTCTAAAAAAAGCTTTTCATATGAATTCATAAACAACGTTTAAAGTATTTTAATTAAATAATAAATGCATTGGCTTATGCAAACTTTTCTTTACTTCAACATGAATATTTCTTGAATTTGCATTTAGCATGAAATTATTAATTTCTTCAATTATATCCTTATCAATAAAATCAGCCCTAGTTGCATCTATAATAACAAAACAATTTTCGGGCAATATTTCTAATTGATGTTTTATCTTGGGTTTATTTAAAAAAGAAACATCTTTTCTAAGTCTGATAATGTAATTGTTTTCATGATGTGCAACAAGTATTGAAGATCTAAAATTGCTGCGCACTAAATAAAATAATGCAACAATTATACCTATCACAATTCCTTTTAAAAGATCAGTTAATAAAATTGCCATTATTGTTACAAAAAAAGGAATAAATTGATCCCACCCTTTTTTATAAAACTCTTTAATTAAAGGAAGCTTTACTAATTTATACCCTGTATAAATTAAAACAGCTGCCAAAGTACATAATGGTATTTTATTTAAAATTGTAGGAATAAACATTACGCAGATTAATAAAAGAATTCCATGAAAAATAGTAGATAATTTTGTTTTCCCGCCAGCTGTAACATTTGCCGAACTCCTAACTACTACAGATGTTACAGGTATTCCTCCTAATAATCCCGAAACAATATTTCCAATTCCTTGTGCTTTTAATTCTCTATCAGCTGGTGTTATTCTTTTTAAAGGGTCTAATTTATCTACTGCCTCTATACCCAATAAAGTTTCTAAACTTGCAACTATTGCAAGTGTTAATGCGGAAGTCCAAACAGCGGGATTACTTAAAAAGGCAATATCGGGGAAACGAAAAAAAGAAAAGAATGCGCCAATGTTTTCTGAGATAGGTAATGATACCAAGTGTTTTGATTCTAGTTGATACTCAGGATAATACAGTTTTATGTACTCATGAATGCCAACACTAATTAATACAACAATTAAAGGGCCCGGTATGGCAGCAAATACTTTTTTTGATTGTATTTTTTTATTACTCCATATTATCAAAACAATTAATGAAAAAAAACCTAAAAGAATTGCAGATGGCGTAATTTGATTTATTGCTTGAAACATTTCAGAAAATGTATTTTTTTCATCTATTTGAAAAAAGGTTTCATCTCCTTCAAAATCAGCATCATATCCTACCAAATGTGGTAATTGTTTTAGAATTAAAATGAGCCCAATTGCTGCTAGCATTCCTTTAATAACTGAATTGGGTACATAATCTCCAATAACACCGGCTTTTAGGTACCCGAATATTACTTGGAATATTCCTGCAATTACAACTGCTAATAAAAAAGCCTCATAAACTTGTAATTTAATTATTGCCGACGCCACAATAACAGTAAGTCCTGCAGCTGGTCCACTAACACTTAATTGAGAACCACTTAAAAAGCCAATAACAATTCCACCAACTACACCTGCAATGATTCCAGCAAACAATGGGGCACCAGAGCCTAAAGCTATGCCCAAGCAAAGGGGTAAAGCAACTAATAAAACAACTATTGAAGCAGAAATATCGGCCGCAAAATATTCAGTACGTTTTTTCATGATGTTAAATATTCAATCCTCCACAAGTACTAATAACTTGTCCCGTAATATACGAACTTAAATCACTTGCCAAAAACAATGTTGTATTGGCAATTTCATCGGCTTTCCCAAAACGCCCCAATGGTATTTTTTGCAAAAAACCAGCAGAAGCATCCCCGTCTTTTAAATAATGAGTCATATCAGTTTCTATAAAACCAGGCGCAATAGCATTGCAGCGAATATTTCTAGAACCTAGTTCTGCGGCAATTGATTTAGTAAATCCAATAATGCCTGCCTTGCTTGCTGCATAACTACTCTGGCCAGCATTTCCACGAATACCAATAATGGAGCTCATATTAATAATACTTCCTTGTTTGGCTTTCATCATTGGCCTAATAACCTGTTTGGTCATATTAAACACACTTTTTAAATTAATATCCATTACATCATCCCACTGCTCTTCGGTCATTCTTAATAAAAGATTATCCTTAGAAATACCAGCATTGTTAATACAAATATCAATGGCACCAAATTCCTTAATAGTATCATTAACCAATGCTTCACAATCTGCAAAAACGCCTGCATTACTTTTTACTGCTTTTGCTTTAACCCCCAGCGCTTCTATTTGCATTGCCAAATTAGTTGCTTTTTCGGCACTACTATCACTTACATAAGTGAATACAATGTGACTCCCATGTTCGGCTAATTTTAAAGCAATGGCTGCACCAATTCCGCGAGCTGCTCCTGTAATAATAGAAACTTTATTTTGTAATAGTTGCATAAATTAAATTTAATTAAAGTACTAATATAAGTAGTAAAAAAAATAATTGCTTTTTTTATTTAATCAATTTAGGTTTGAATTTTTTTACCCAACGATTTGTTGCTGCAGCTGTTATTGTAAAAAAGTAAAGACAATAGTTGATGTATTCACTATTAAAATTGCTAGTGATTGCAACAATTAATAGTATCAAAAAGGATACTGCCATTGAAATGGCAGGAGCAACATTTCTTTTATATTGATATTCTTTTTCTTCTTTATTTATTATCTTACACAAATGTGATTTCGATTTAAAAATGTAGTGCGATAAAATCGCATTGGCTACAAATAAAAAAACAATATTACCAATATACAAAACAGTAGGAAAAGCAAATGAAGGCTTAGTATGGGTAATACCTGTTGCAACAAAGGGAAATGTAACTATAAAAAAAAGATTGAGTAAGTTTAAAAAAATAACGCCATTATTATACGTCTTTAAATAGCTAAATAGTTTTAAATGTCTTGCCCAAGAAATTCCGATGAAAAAAAAGCTTATAATAAAAGCAAAAAAATGAACTATCACTGGTTTAAACATTTTAAACAATGAAAACCCTTCTTTGTAATTTTCAGGCAAATCTGGAAACTTAATTTCAATAATTAACAGTGTAATTGCAATTGCAAACACAGCATCACTAAAGAGAATTACTCTTTCTAATTCGAACTCTTTTTCTAATTCTTTTTTTAATTCAGTCATCATTTATTACTTTTAATTAACGCCTTGACTTCCTCTAAAATAACTCTTTCATTATTTAATCTAGGAATTTTATGTTGGCCACCTAACTTTCCTTTTTGTTTTAACCATTCGTAAAAAATGCCTTTATCCAAAGCTTGTACAATGGGCAACCCAAGTGCAATATCTTTATACCGTTTTGCCTCATAATCGCTGTTAAGCGTTTTGAGAGCAGTGTCTAATTCATAGGCAAATTGATCAGTGCTGGTGGGCATTTCATCAAATTCAATTAACCATTCATGAGCACCTTTATTGTTATCGCCAAAGTAAATTGGTGCCGCAGTATAATCATTAACCATTAAGCCTGTTTTGTGGGAAGCTATTGCAATTGCCTTATCTGCATTTTCGGCAATTAATTCTTCCCCAAACGCATTTATATATTGTTTTAATCTGCCACTTACTTTTATTTTAAATGGATAAGTTGATGTAAATTGAACTGTATCTCCAACTAAATATCTCCACAGACCACCATTGGTGCTTATTATTATAGCATAATTATCTCCAATTACTACTTTGTCTAATCCAATAGTATGAGGATTGGATTTTCCGTATTCTGCTACAGGCATGAACTCATAAAAAATTCCGTTTTCAACAAATAGCAACATGCCTTCATCATCAGGCGAATCCTGCGCTGCAAAAAACCCTTCGCTTGCATTATACATTTCTAAATAACGACACCCTTCTCCAATTACTTTTTTAAACTGTTCTCTATATGGTGTAAATGAAACACCTCCATGAATATACAATTCGAGGTTTGGCCAAACTTCTTTCAAATTTTCTTTCCCTGTTATTTCTAAAATTCTTTTAATCAAAATTAATGTCCATGTTGGAACTCCGGCAATAGAAGTAACATCTTCGTTAATGGTACTTTGAGCAAGTTGTTCAATTTTATTGTCCCATTCGTCCATTAAAGCAATTGATAATTCGGGCGTTCTAATCCAGTTAGCCCACATAGGAGTATTTTGTAATAATACAGCGCTTAAATCGCCATATTGCATGTCTTCATTAACTTGACTAATCTGGTGACTTCCCCCTATAACCAAAGATTTTCCTGTAAGCAAATCGCTTTCGTTGTTATTATTATAATAGAGTGATAGTACATCTTTAGCACTTTGAAAATGGCAGTCGTCTAAGCTTTCTTGGGTAATTGGAATGAACTTACTTTTATCGCTAGTGGTGCCGCTACTTTTAGCAAACCAATTTACTGGTGTATTCCATAATATATTTTCCTCCCCTTGCATAATACGTTCGATATAGGGCTTGATATCGTCATATTCATGAATGGGTATCGCATTCTTGAATTTACGGATGCTAAATAATTGGTTGAACCCATGCTTTTTACCAAACTCGGTATACTGGCCGTGAGTAACAAGGTCTTGCAATACTTCACGCTGTGCGGAGATGGGGTCGTTCAGCCATTGTTCTATTCTCCAATGTCTGAG
>JAYVRC010000300.1:0-6996 GCA_043776615.1 Sphingobacteriia bacterium | reverse complement strand
CAAAATCAATGAAAAGTACCATGAGCGCTTTATATTTATTGGGCATATCATTAGGTAACGTTTTTGTAAGTTTGGTCAATAAAAGTATTGCTAACAATGGCTTTTTCGCTCAATATACTGGAGCAAAATATTATTGGTTATTCATCGGAATAATCAGTGTGTTTTTTGTTTTATATATTTTTATAGCCAAGCAATTACCTGAAAAAACTTATGTTGGGGTAGAAGAATAAGTATAGATCCATTTTTAACTATTCACTACATTCGCAACATGAACATTCTCTTATTAGGAAGCGGTGGCCGTGAGCACGCTTTAGCATGGAAAATGGTGCAAAGTCACCATTGCGATCAATTATTTATTGCTCCTGGAAATGCCGGTACAGCTGAATTTGGCACTAATTTACCTATTTCAGTCACTAATTTTGAAGCTATAAAAGCTGCAAGTATTGAGCATAACATAAATATGCTAGTAGTTGGACCAGAAGACCCATTGGTAAATGGCATTTATGATTTTTTTCAAGCAGATGCTTTATTGCAACAAATTATAGTGGTTGGGCCCTCTGCCGAAGCTGCTCAATTAGAAGGCAGCAAAACTTTTAGCAAAAAATTCATGCAAAGGCATCAAATACCAACTGCTGGATATGCTGAGTTTACTATTGATAATTATGAAGAAGGTATAGCATATATTCAACAACATTCTTTACCAATAGTTCTTAAAGCAGATGGGTTAGCAGCAGGAAAAGGTGTGGTAATTGCTGAAACCACTGAAGCTGCTTTACAATGTTTTAAGGAAATGATTCTACAAAAACAATTTGGCGCTGCCAGCGAGAAAGTGGTAATTGAAGAATTTTTAAAAGGAATTGAAGTAAGTGTTTTTGTATTAACCAATGGTGCCGATTACCATATTATAGGACATGCAAAAGATTATAAAAGAATTGGGGAAGGTGATACTGGATTAAATACAGGTGGAATGGGTTGCGTTAGTCCAGTTCCCTTTATGGATGAAGCTTTCATGCAAAAAGTAGAAGATAAAATAATTCGCCCAACTGTAGCAGGAATTAAAGCTGAAAACCTCGTTTACTTTGGCTTTGTTTTCTTTGGATTGATGAATATTAACGGTGAACCCTATGTAATAGAATACAATTGCAGATTAGGTGATCCTGAAACTGAAGTAGTAATTCCACGATTAAAAACCGATTTAGTAGCACTTTTTGCTGCAATGGATAATGGTACTTTAGAAGATGCAAATATTAGTTTTGATGAAAGGAGCGCTGCAACCATTATGGCAGTTAGTGGTGGATATCCGGGTAACTATGCAAAGGATAAGCCAATTAACATACCAACTAATTTGGCACAAGATGGGGAGAGTATTCTGTTCCATGCAGGAACAAAACAAGAAGCTGAAACTTTGTTAACAAATGGTGGCAGGGTTTTAGCTGTTACTTCATTCGGAAACAATATTGCAGAAGCCGTGGAAAAATCAAAAAAAATTCTTGAAAAGGTTTCTTTTGAAGGAATGTATTTCAGAAGAGATATTGGTTACGAATTCCCTTGTTAGTTCCACTAATTTCAAGCACCTTTGTACTTATTGCTTAACATATAGTAACTCTATTATAAAATGGGATTGTTTAATTTTTTTACGCAAGAAATTGCGATGGATCTTGGAACCGCAAACACATTAATCATTCACAATGATGATGTGGTTGTAAATGAACCTTCAATTATAGCATTGAATCGCAATAATATGAAGGAAGTTTTGGCAGTTGGAAAAAAGGCTTTGATGATGCATGAAAAAACACATGAGAGCATTAAAACTGTTCGTCCTTTAAAAGATGGCGTAATTGCCGATTTTAATGCTGCCGAATTAATGATCAGGGAGCTCATGAAAATGATCTACCCAAAAAAACCTTTATTTCCCCCAAGTTGGAGAATGGTTATTTGTATTCCTTCATCAATTACAGAAGTAGAAAAACGTGCGGTAAGAGATAGCGCAGAACAAGCAGGCGCTAAAGAAGTTTATATGATTCACGAACCAATGGCTGCCGCACTTGGAATTGGAATCGATGTTGAAGAGCCAGTTGGAAATATGATTATTGATATTGGCGGTGGCACAACTGGTATTACCGTAATTGCATTAGCAGGAATTGTATGCGACCAAAGTATTCGTATTGCTGGTGATGAATTTACTGCTGATATAATGGAAGCATTAAGAAGATACCATAGTTTATTAATTGGCGAAAGAACTGCAGAACAAATTAAAATTAATGTAGGTGCTGCAATGAAAGATTTAGACAATCCTCCAGAAGATATGCCAGTTAACGGACGAGATTTAGTAACAGGTATTCCTAAACAAATAATGGTTAGTTATCAAGAAATTGCAGAAGCTTTAGATAAAAGTATTTTTAAAATTGAAGAAGCAATTTTAAAAGCACTCGAAACTACTCCTCCAGAATTAGCTGCAGATATTTATAGAAGAGGTTTATACCTTACAGGTGGCGGAGCGCTGTTACGTGGACTGGATAAGCGTTTGAGCGCAAAAATTAAATTACCAGTACACATTGCCGATGACCCATTGAAGAGTGTTGTTAGGGGTACTGGTCTTGCACTAAAAAATTATCAGCGTTTTCCATTCATCATGAGATAGAACGATAGCTAGCTGTTTTGAAAAATATATTTCTATTCATAAGGCAATATTTTACTTTTCTCAGTTTCTTACTGTTACAAGTATTGTCGATTGTTTTATTAACTACTTCAAGCAAAACACATGAAACTTTTTTTGGCAGTATTGCCAATGAAGTAACTGGAAAAATAAATAGTAAATATAGTAATTTAAGAAGCTATTTTACTTTGCAAGAAACCAACAAATTATTGGTTGAAGAGAATGCTCGTTTGAGAAATGAGTTGCCAAAAAATAATTTATTTACTGATAGTTCGAAAATTATTATTAAAGATTCAACACTAAAAGATTCGCTTGGAAGATCTAAAAAATATACTTACTTGCCTGCAAAAGTAATTGGCAATACATACACTTTGCAAAATAATTATTTAATGCTCGAAAGAGGATCATTGCAAGGTATAAAAAATGGAATGTCGGTAATTAGTCAAACAGGTATTGTTGGCGTTGTTGTAGAAACTTCTGATAATATTAGCAGAGTAATGAGTTTATTGCACCGAAACAGTAAAGTGAGTGCCATGCTTAAAAAAGATAATTCTGCAGGCAGTATAGAATGGGATGGTGAAGATCCTTCTTATTTAATATTAAAGAATGTTTCTAAAAGTGCTAAAATTATTAAAGGTGACTCAGTAGTAACAAGCACCTATTCAGCTAACTTCCCATCGCATTTATTTATAGGAACAATTACTGCAATTAATTCGGATCCTTCCTCTAATTTTTATACTTTAAGGGTGAAAACAGCCACTAATTTTTTTACTGTTCAATTCGTTAATGTAATTGAGAACATCCGATATGCCGAACAGGTAAAACTAGAAAATAGCGGAAAAAACCAATGAGCACCCTAATAAAAAATATTATCCGTTTTATTCTTTTTATAGGATTTCAGGTATTTATACTAAACCAAATTCCACCGCTTCATCAATTTATTATTCCCTACCTATACTTCCTATACATCATTTGGCTACCATTTAATTTAGGCAGATTCCCTTTACTAATTATTGCTTTCCTTTTCGGGTTAAGTTTAGATTATTTTACTGGCAGTATGGGCTTGCATGCGGGTGCATGTGTTTTAATTGCTTATTTAAAACCATTTCTCTTAAATTTATTAATACCTCAAGAAACAACAGAACAGAGCTATGTAGAACCTAGTATCAGCAGTATGGGCTGGGCTCCGTATAGTTTATATGTTACATTACTCACTTTTATTCATCATTTCTATCTGGTTTTATTAGAGTGGCTACAATTTGGTGATTTTGTATACTTTTTAGGGAAAGTAAGTGCAACAACAGGAATCAGTCTCTTGCTAATTTTTGTAACTGAAATGCTTTTTAGTAGAAATGCCAAATTTAAAACCAATCAGTAAAGCAGCAAGTTTATGTCGGTATTTAATCAAAGTAGAGGTCGAGTTATACAAATCATCATTGCATCGATATTTTTAATAATTACCTTTCAATTAATCAACCTTCAAATATTTTCTTCAAAATATAAACTAGCAGCCGAAAACAATGCTATCTACCGAAAAATAGTTTACCCTGACAGGGGAATAATTTTCGACAGAAAAAAAAGAGCTTTACTAGAAAATATTATCAGCTTCGATTTAATGGTAACACCTTTTGAATCTAAAGGAACTGATACTTTATCGCTTTGTACATTATTAGGAATTGATACTGTAGAATACAAAAAAAGGATGCGTGAAGCAGTTTTTAAAAATACAAGTGTTAAGCCAAGTATTTTTGAACCCTTACTGAGCCAAGATTTATATGCAAAGCTTTACGAGAATATGTATAAATTTCCTGGCTTTGTATTAAGTGAAAGGTCTGTTCGTACTTACCCTTATAATACTGCCGGACAACTACTAGGATATATTGCAGAAGTAGATACTACTTTCTTAAGAAAACATCATGAAGATGGATATGAAATGGGTGATTATGCAGGAATGAATGGTCTTGAAAAGACCTATGAGAAAATATTAATGGGGCAAAGAGGAATTAAACGTTTTATTAGAGATAATAAAAGTAGAATTCAAGGACCGTATGAAAATGGATTATTCGACACAGTTGCAATTGCAGGTAGAAATTTATTTACAAGTATTGATGTTGAAGTACAACAATTAGCAGAAAAATTATTACAAAATAAAATAGGTAGTGCTGTAGCTATCAACCCTCGAACAGGTGGAATTATTGCAATGGTATCTAGCCCTTCGTATAATCCCAATATCCTCACTGGAAATGCAAGAAGAAAAAATTGGGGAAGAATGGTAATGGATACCGCAAAGCCAATGTACAATCGCGCAATTAAAGGTCAATATCCTCCAGGCTCCACGTTTAAACCTCTAGGTGCACTGGTTGCACTAGATGAAGGCTTAATTAGTCCATCGTATGGAGTTGCGTGCTATGGTGGATATGGAGGATGCAATGGAGTATATGTAAAATGTGAACATAAAAATCCAGGTCATGCTGCAAATCTTAGACTAGCATTAGCAAACTCGTGTAACTCCTATTTTTCAGATATTTTTAGAAAAGCAATCGATAATAAAAAATATGGCAATACAATTGAAGGCTATTTAAAGTGGAAGGAATACATGAATTCATTTGGACTTGGTAGAACATTAGAAGTTGATTTGCCAAGTGAAGATAAAGCGAGTATTCCTGATACTAGTAAATACAATAAATTTTTTGGAGGAGCAAGAAGATGGAATAGTTGCAGTGTTTTAACGTTAGGGATTGGACAAGACAAAATGACTGCCACTCCTATTCAAATGGCAAACCTTATGTGTATCATTGCCAATAAAGGATTCTATTACGCTCCTCATTTTGTAGATAGTATTGAACATGAATCGAGATTCGATACTTCAATGCTAGGTAAATACAGAAGAAAACATATTGTTACAAATATTTCTGATAGCTCATATAAAGCAGTTCATGATGGGATGCACGATGTAACTATATATGGTACAGCTGCTGCAATTAAAATTCCTGGTCACGAATATTGCGCAAAAACAGGTACTGCCCAGAATCCACACGGAAAAAATCATTCCATTTTTGTTGCATTTGCTCCAAAAAACAACCCTAGAATAGCCATTGCAGTTGTAGTTGAGAATGGAGGTTATGGCTCAGTTGCCGCAGCACCTATTGCTGGACTAATGATGGAAAAATATTTGAATGATACGATCAACGCAGCAGGTATAGTTGAAGTTGAAAGGTTATCGAAAGTAAATTTAATTCCTGATGCAATTAAACGTTGGTACTACAGAAAAGACTCTATCCGATTAATTAAAATTGCTATGGAAGAAGCAGCAGCAAAAGCAGAAGCTGTTGAAGAAAATAATAAACCTAATACTGAAGCTATATTAGAAAATGGCTCTATACCCATTAGCGAAAAAAATACAGTACCAAAAATAAAAGCAAAAACACCTATATTAATAAACGAAGAAAAAAAGAAAAATAGATTCAGCGGTAAACCATGAATAGACAAAAAAATATATCGCAAGGAATAGACTATACAATCATTTGGTTATATGGAATTTTAATAGCTATTGGCATACTCTGCATTTTTATGGTTGAATATAGAACCAATACTAACTGGGTTCAATCTTTTTTAAATGGTAAAACGAATTATAGTAAACAATTAATTTTCGCAGGAGTTTGCGCAATGATTGCAACTTTAATTTTATTAACAGATAGCAAATTATTTACTGCATTTGCCAATCTCTTTTACGTATTTGGTATTTTATTAATGTTCGCAACATTTGTAATTGGTAAAAATATCAATGGCTCAAAAAGCTGGATTCCTTTGGCAGGAGGATTTAATCTTCAACCTGTAGAGATTTGTAAAATATTTACAGCATTGGCTTTAGCAAAATTCTTATCCCGCCAAGAAACTGATTTTTCAAAGTTAAAATCTCAAATTACAGCTGGTATTATCTGTCTCTTCCCAGCAGTAATTTCAATTGCCCAACACGAAGCAGGAATGGCATTGGTTTATTTTAGTTTCTTTCTAGTAATGTTTAGAGAAGGGCTTTCTCCAATTGTACTTATTATAGGATTTTCATTTGTTGCATTAATTATTTCTACATTATTAATTGAACCCAATACTTTAGCTTTCATTTTATCTGCTGCAGCTATATTTTGTATTTATCTTTTTAAGAAATTAATTAAAAAAAGTAAAGGCCTACTTTATTTAATCTTATTTATATGGTTTTCAAGTGTCGGCATTCAACGGTTTGCGGTTCCCTTTATTTTTAATAATGTTTTAGAGTGTTATCAAAGTGCAAGAGTATATAGTGCTTTTGGAAAAGACTATGATTGTAATTTAAATAAGCGATC
>JAYVRC010000299.1:0-7075 GCA_043776615.1 Sphingobacteriia bacterium | reverse complement strand
TAGGGCAAAATCAAATTTATCGTGAAAGTGAAGCAGTTGATCAAACAGTTTTTATTATTGGGTTTTATAGCAATAATTGGATGCGAAATAAAAGTAGGAAACGATGAATTAAGTTCAACTTCTGATAATCCAAAGTTTAACGATCAGAAGGCTGTTCCTAAAGAAGATATTAACTCCCCCAATTTTATAGACGAAAGCACTAAAAAATATATCTACTTAACTTTTGATGACGGTCCTCAACATGGAACGCTCGAAACCTATGCTATTTGCAGGGATAACGGGGTAAAAGCCACTTATTTTATGATAGGATTACATGAAATGAGTAGAAGAGATGGCAGAGATATTGTTGCAAAAATTAAGAATGGCTACCCACAGTTTTTGTTGGCCAACCATAGTTTTAACCATGCCAATGGCCATTATATTGACTTTTACAAGCATCCATATAGGTCCTTACTAGATTTTTTAAGAACCCAGGATACATTAAAACCTCCATATAAAATAGTCCGTTTGCCAGGCAATAATGCTTGGGTATTAAAAGATACCATACACGCATCTGGATTAGTTCGTCCGGTTTGTAAACTCCTAGATTCTCTCGGTTATAACGTGATAGGATGGGATTCTGAATGGGCTTTTAATCATAAAACTGCCCTTCCGATTCAATCTGCAGAGCAAATGGCTGATCAGATTATTCATTTACTCGAAAAAAACTTGACTTTTAATAAAAATCATTTGGTTTTACTTACCCACGACCGAATTTTTCATCGTCAACAAGACCTTGATTCGCTCAATAAAATGATTGGAATTTTAAAGCAACAACCCAATTTTGTATTTGAAACAATTGATCATTACCCGGGCTTGAAACGATAAATGTTTAGTTAAATTTGAGATCAATACAAACCTTATGTTTTAATAAAAATTCTTTGTTGTAAATTTGAAAATAGAAAAATAACTACTATGGCAATTTTTAAATCGGGTAACCCAACCCTTACTGAAAAAATGTTTGATAAAAGCTTGGAACTAGATGCTAGTTTACAAGGCAGTATGACTGTAAGAGGCGCAATCAATAAATTTGGATTTATGATGATCATGCTGATTGCTGGTGCAGCTTATAACTGGCATTTGTATGAAGAATTACAACAGAATACCATGCAAACATTAATGTATGTAGGTATTTTTGGTGGATTAATTACTGCAATTGCTATCAGCTTTAAACCAAACTGGGCACCGTTTTTAGCCCCGCTTTATGCCTTATTAGAAGGTCTATTTATTGGAGGCATTTCTGTTATAATGAATGCTGCATTTGCTAAAAGCTATCCTGGATTGGTAATGCAAGCTGTAGGTTTAACTTTTGGTGTTGCTATTTCTATGTTTGTTTTATACAATTTCAGAATCATTAAAGCAACAGAACGATTTAAATCGGTAATATTTACAGCAACTTTAGGTATTGGTATTTTTTACCTACTAAGCATGGTTTTAAATTTATTTGGCGTAAATATTGGCTTTATGTACGATAGCAGTCTACTAAGTATAGGTATAAGTTTATTTGTAGTTGGAATTGCTGCATTAAACCTAATATTAGATTTCGATATGATTGAACAAGGTGCAGAAAGAGGTGCTCCAAAATTCATGGAATGGTATGGTGCTTTTGGATTGATGGTAACCATCGTTTGGTTGTATATAGAAATGCTTAAATTACTAAGCAAACTTTCTAGTAGAGATTAATTATAACTATACATTATATAAAACCCTGCCTTCGCGGGGTTTTTTTTATGCTAATTGCGCTCATTAGCCCCGAAAAAAGAGTTTATCTTACGCAACAATTAAAGGTTAAAAAAATGGATTTTAATAGGAAAGATTTATCGAATACTGAATTGATTAATATTTATCAAAATTTAGTATTTCCTAGAATGATTGAAGAAAAAATGTTGGTGCTGCTACGCCAAGGAAAAATAAGCAAATGGTTTAGTGGAATTGGACAGGAAGCAATTTCAGTTGGAACAACTTTAGCTTTAGACCCAACTGAATGGATAATGCCCCTACATAGAAACCTCGGCGTTTTTACTTCCCGAAATATGCCTTTACATAAATTATTTAAACAGTGGCAAGGCAATCAAGATGGTTATAGTAATGGTAGAGAAAGAAGTTTTCATTTTGGTTCTTCGGCACATTTTATATGTGGTATGATTTCGCATCTTGGTCCGCAACTAGCCATTGCTGATGGTGTTTCATTAGCGTATCAACTGCGCTCAGAAAAAAAAGTTGCTGTTGCATTTTCTGGTGATGGTGGAACAAGTGAAGGCGATTTTCATGAAGCATTAAATGTTGCTGCGGTTTGGAATTTACCAGTAATATTTATTATTGAAAACAATGGATACGGGTTAAGCACTCCTGTAAATGAACAATACAAATGCGAGCACTTGGTTGATAAAGCCAAGGGATATGGAATAGAAGGAATTAGAATTGATGGCAACGATGTTTTGGCTGTATATGATACTATTAAAGGCGTTCGTGAATATTGCATCAATAACCAAAAACCTTATTTAATTGAATGCGATACATTTCGAATGCGCGGACATGAAGAAGCAAGTGGCACAAAATATGTTCCTAAAGAATTATTGGAAGAATGGGGAAGAAAAGATCCAATAAAAAAGTATGAACAGTTTTTACTAAATGAAAAAGTAATTACCGAAATGCAAATTGCTGATATAAGAAATGAGTTTAAACAAACCATTGAACAAGAGTTAGCAATTGGATACAATTCTGCTGCAATAGTTGTAAATACAGAAACAGAAATGAATGATGTGTATGCACCATCAAAAATGAATACCCAATTATTATTGATGGATCAAAACGCTCCTACTGCAAGATTGGTAGATGCTATTACCCAAGGTTTAGAACAAAGCATGGAGCAACATCCGAATCTTATTTTAATGGGACAAGATATTGCAGAATATGGAGGCGCATTTAAAATTACAGAAGGCTTTGTAGAAAAATTTGGAAAACAAAGAGTACGCAATACCCCATTGTGCGAAAGTGCCATTGTTGGTGCATGTTTAGGGTTGAGTTTAGAAGGATTTAAATCGGTAATGGAAATGCAGTTTGCCGATTTTGTAACTGTAGGTTTTAATCAAATTGTAAATAACTTAGCCAAAATTCATTATCGCTGGGGGCAAAATGCCGATGTGGTTATTCGAATGCCAACTGGTGGTGGCGTTGGAGCAGGACCATTTCATTCGCAAAGCAATGAAGCTTGGTTTGCACATGTACCCGGATTAAAAGTTGTATACCCCTCCAACCCACAAGACGCTAAAGGTTTATTAATTGCTGCGATTAATGATCCTAATCCCGTATTGTTTTTTGAACATAAGGGTTTGTATAGAAGCATCACTGGACTATTACCAACTAATTACTACGAAGTTGAAATAGGTAAAGCATTATTGATAGATGAAGGAGATGATATCAGCATCATCACTTATGGTGCTGGTGTTCATTGGGCTGTTGAATATCAATTAGCAAATCCATCATTATCATTAAATATACTCGACCTAAGAACCCTAATACCATTGGATTACGAAGCAATTAAACAAGCAGTTAAAAAAACAGGCAAGGTATTGTTATTACACGAAGACACTTTAATTGGTGGCATTGGTGGTGAAATAAGTGCATGGATTAATGAGCATTGTTTTGAATTGCTAGATGCACCTGTAATTCGTTGTGCATCGCTGGATACGCCTATTCCATTTAATATTGAATTAGAGAAAAATTTTATGGCGAAATCAAGACTTCACGAATCAATGCAGAAACTATTAGCTTATTAAAATAAAAAGGCGAAGTAATTTCTCCGCCTTTTATTGATTAGTTTTTTGGTCTCTTATATCGTATAGGAGCAGCAGGTTCTTTTTTTAATTCAATACCTTGTGTAGGCAATAATTTTAAAGCCTCTTGAACAGCTCTTTCTAATTGCAAATCTTTTCCTTCAGCAATTGCTTTAGGATCTTGAAATACTTCTATATCAGGACTAATTCCTTGTCCTTCTACAGCCCACTCACCATTGGTATCAAAGAAACCGCCTCTTGGTGCAACCATTCTTCCGCCATCAATAAAAGGTGGCGTATCCCATGTACCCACTAATCCACCCCAAGTGCGGGTTCCAACTAATGGACCTATTTTGGCTTTCTTAAACATGTATGGCAACAAATCTCCACCAGATCCTGAGTTTTCATTTGCTATCATCACTTTCGGTCCCCATATTCCTGCCATTGGAGTAGTAGAAACCATGTGACCAGCAACACGATTATTGAAATATCCGAACAACTGTCTATTCATAATATCAATCATATAATCAGCAGCAGAACCACCTCCATTATTTCTTTCATCAATAATTACCCCCTTTTTATCTTGCTGAGAAAAATAATAGCGGTTAAAATAAGTGTAGCCTGGGTTGCTCGTATTAGGAACATAAACATATGCTAACTTTCCACCAGATAGTTCATCTACTTTTCTTCTATTATCTTCTACCCACGCGCGTGAACGCAATCCTGCTTCACTAGTAATAGGAACAACTGTAATTAATCGAGCCCCATCTAAAGTTGGTTTGCTATTTACCCGAATCTTAACTTGACGATTAGCAGTCCCTTCAAATAAACTATAGATATTGAGGTCAGTATTTAATGGCTTCCCATCAACTTCTAATAAATAATCACCTTCTTTTACATCTATACCTGCACCACTCAATGGAGATTGTAAATCGGGGTTCCAATTTTCTCCAGTATAAATTTTTCTTATCTTAAAAAATCCATTGTCAATTTCATAATCAGCACCTAATAATCCACCAGGAACAGCTGGTACATCTGGAAAATCGCCACCAGATGTATATGAGTGACCAATCGATACTTCTCCTCCTAATATATCAATTACATAATTCAAATCGCTTCTATGTTTAACATGGGCCAACCATGGTTTATACCAATTGTATATTTTATCCCAAGGAGCGCCATGTACATTATCTACATACAAAAAATCACGTTGGTATCTCCATCCCTCTCTAAATATTTGTTCTGCTTCTTTTGCTGGTTCTACATATACCCGCATAGATTCAGTAGAAAGTTTCCCCTCACCTGGGCGAGGTGCAGCTGCGGTTCCATTAATAAACCAACCAATTGAAGTACGGTATAAAATATTCTTTCGGTCGTTACTAGTAGTAACCGATAAAACACCTCGAACAAATTCTGTAGATTTTCTTTCTTTAAAACTATATCGATTTAATACTAATCCAGTTTCATTCGCAATACTTTCTAAATAAAAAATACTTCCTTCACTTGCAGCTGCAAGACCTGTATAATTTCTTGCAGAAATTGGCACTGCTAATATTCTTTGTTCTAATCCTTCAACATCAATTTTTGTTTTACTATTCGATGCAGAAGGCTTAGCAGCAGGTTTACTCGTATCAATCAATTTAATAGGCTCTTCATCAGATCGCGGTTCTAAAGGAGAAGGAGCATCTTTACTTAATACTGCAACATATAAATTTCTATTCACTGGATAATTATAGCTACTCATGTCTAACCAACCACTTGCTAATCCATAATCCGTACTCGATAAAAAATACAAATATTTACCGCTTTCATCCCACTGCGGATTATTCGCATCTGATAAAGCATTGGTAATTTGAATGCGTTGGGTAGTTTCAACATTAAAAACTTTTACAACTTTAAATTGATTTTGTTGAATTTGCACATAAGCAATCCATTTCCCATCTGGCGACCAAACTGGATTCATTGATCTATTAGGATGTGCTAATTTATCTGTATCAGCAATTTTTGCAACACCAGTATTTACATCTACATACCAAATATTATAATCGGTATCTGTAAATGCAATGTATTTTCCATCGGTAGACCAAGTTGGATTAAAATAAAATTTTTTGTTTGGTATAGCGAAAGATTTTGCAGGTTGAATACCAGATTGATCGGCTATCATTAGTTCATATTCGCCACTCGCATCAGAGAACCAAGCAATTTTAGCGCCATCGGGAGACCATACAGGATAACGTTCTGCAGAACCCGGGGCACGAGAAATATTTCGCCAATCGCCATTTTCTTTAGGTACTGAAAAAATTTCGCCCCTACTTTCAAACAATGCTCTTTTACCAGTTGGCGATAGGCTTGCATTTATTAAAGAATTAGCCGTTAAATTATTCCAACGAGGGCGGCTCCAATTTAAATCGCCTTCTGCATTAATCACCAATGGTTTTGTTTTATTAGTGGTAAGATCAAGGCTATGTAATTTTCCGCCTTGTTCATATACAATACTTTTATCTGCAGCAGCAATATTTTTGATGTCAAAATCTGTATGAAAAGTATGTTGCTTTTGCATTTTTGTTTTAGGATCGTATGACCAAATATTAGCAGCATAATCTTTTTCAGAAATAAAATAGAGAATACCATTTACCCAAATAGGTACTGTATGTCGTTCTTTATCTCCTTGAACTGTTTTAGTTGTTTCTTTTGTTTTGAAATTATACATCCAAATTGGTTGAGCCTGTCCTCCGCGGTAATTTCTCCATTCAGGATCCCAAAAAGAGTAAGGTTGATAAGCCATCCACTGGGCATCTTCAGAAATACTTCCAACATTTCCAAAAGGAATGCCTAATGACTCTGGCGTACCGCCATTTACACTTACCTTAAAAAATTTTGTATTAGCAGTAGGATAACCTTCTCTTCCAGAGGTAAATATGATCGACTTGCCATTTGGCGTCCAGCACTGTACAATATCCGCTCCTGGATGCCAAGTAAGCCTTTTAGGTGCACCTCCTTTAACTGGAACTATAAACACATCGGTATTGCCATCGTATTGACCAGTAAAAGCAACCCAGTTTCCATCGGGACTAATACGCGGATTTGATTCGGAACCAACTGCTGAAGTGAGTCGATAAGCATCTCCTCCATTTCTATCAACCACCCATAAGTCATCACCATGGGCAAATACAATATGGTTCTTAGAAGCAGCTGGCTGCCTTAGCAACATAGTGCCTTGAGCAATGATATTGGTAATAAAAAAACATCCAATAACAAAA
>JAYVRC010000298.1:0-7127 GCA_043776615.1 Sphingobacteriia bacterium | reverse complement strand
ATTTCTGAACTTAGTTGTACCGATCCACTGGCCATTCCAAATTGAAGATTTTCAATATTGTATTCGTTCTCTGATAATGCAACCTTAGCAATAAAATTATTAGCATTTAGGCGGTCGTTTTTTATTTTATCCGCTTTGATGTTTACAATAATTTTTTGTTTTTCTAATATATTATCGAGCCTGGCCATTGCCTTGTTTAAGCCATTCTTTTTTGGTTGATGAGAAACTCTTTTGTCTTTTTGCAGCAAAGATGAAATTCCCTTTAAATTTAAATAAGCACTATATATATTCATGTTTACTCCAACTTTTCCCGGACTATCACCAAGTAGCGCAAATGTATTTTTAGCATCACCTGTAATTTTTATGCTACTTCCATTACTTGTTTTTGCTGTCAGTCTATTAATATGAATATCTGAATTTTTTATACTGATTTTTGAAAAGCAGTCTTTGATTATCAGATTCATTGGTTTATATGCTAATGTTCCTTTTGTTAAGAAAAAGTCGATATCTAGCAATGCGTTTTGATTATTTATGTTTTTTAATGGCCCCTTGTATTTAACTGAAATCGTACCCGATCCCTGAGAAAAAATCAAGTTGTTACTATTTACAATTTCATTAAAATCGGTTAGTTGAAATGCTGAAACGAAACTTCCTCTAACTACAGGCTTTTCTAAATTTATTATTTCTACTGTATCGGCTTTTAATGGAATACCCTCCCAATTTGCAGTGAGGTTGCTTATATGAATTTTAGAATTTGGATCTTTTAATGGTAGGCCTTTTACTACCTCATTGGTAAAATATCCGGTGAAGCTTGCTTTTTTTAGATTAATAATTGGAGTGGTTAAATCCGTTTCTTTTGCAGCCCACCTTGCTAATACAAAAGGATCACCCCCTGTTAATGACCCCCTTATTGTTGCATTTACATCAAGCGGCTCTTTTATTGTAACGGTTTTAAGTCCAGTTGCAATATGTGATGTAACCAACGACTGAGCGCTATTGTACAATATTTTTTTAGTTTTGATATCTAAATAAAAGCGAGCGCTATCGCCAAAATTAAATCTTCCAGTTAAGTCAAATGGTTGTTTTGAAATATTAATTTTTATATCTGTAAATGTTAATTCATTTGCCTTGGAATTATATTTTAAAATATATTTTCCTTCTATGGCATGATTTGTCAAAAATGATCCTGTTGTTAAATTAAACCCCAAGTTTCTAACTAAAATATCTTCTTTAATATTTATATTTTTATTATCGCCATCTGACTGTGTATTAGCAATTAGCTTGTGTATTTGAAAAGAAAACAATTTGCGTTTTTGTTTATTTTCAATTGTTATTGTAAAATTTTCAAGGACTATATTTTCAGGTATATCTAATACTTTTTTTTCTTTCTTATTTTTTTCTAATGCAGAATTTATTAAACTTAAATTGCTGATTCCATTTGAATCTGTATATACAAAAACTGCCCCATTTTTAATTAATGTTTTTCCAAATGTTATTTCCCCCAAAAATAGTTTTGCTGTATTTATTCTTAAATAAACTTCAGAAGCATTGAAAAGATTTTGATTGTTTATATTCAACGATCCCTTTGCTTCTACATTTTTAATAACCAGCGAAAGAGATGGGAATGATTTAAAGAAAGAGAGTGAAATATCTTCTACACTTACGCGAGTATTGTATTTTGTTTCAGCTTCCTTTGTAAATTTTGTAATAAGTTCTTGTTTATTGTAGTTTATATAAAGACCCACAATAACAAACAATAAAAGCAAAATAATTATTGTAGAACCAATCGCTGCTAGTGAATATTTTAACCATCGATTCATTTACGGCTTTTAGTAAATATACTATTTTTATCTTCCCATGTATACCATCAAAATTTGTACATCACTTGGGTTTACGCCACTTACTCTACTTGCCTGCCCTAATGTTGTAGGTCTAATTTTTTTTAGTTTTTGTAGGGCTTCGGTTGATAAAGCAGAAAGTTTATTGTAGTCAAAACTTTCTGGGATACGCATGTTTTCTAATTCACTCATCTTCTCAACTAGCGCTTGTTCTTTTTCGATATATCGCTCGTATTTTATTTGTATTTCAGCTTGCTCAATTGCATCGTTGCTTATTCCCTCTAGCGACGCTTTAAGAGTAGGAACTAATTTTACCAAGGAGGGAAGTGTTACATTGGGGCGTAATATTATTTTTGTTGCTTTTTGTTTTTCGTTTATTGTTGCTGAATTTATTTCTTCAAAATAAGTGTTAATCTCTTCTGGTTCTATGCTAAGTTCTTTTAAAACCGTTTTTACTTTTTGTACTTCCGCTATTTTTTGTTGTACCAATTTTAGTCGATCTCCTTTTGCTAAACCAAGATTATAGCTTCTTTCTGTTAATCTTATGTCTGCATTGTCTTGTCGCAGTAGTGTTCTAAACTCTGCTCTGCTTGTAAACATCCTGTAAGGTTCATCTGTTCCTTTATTAATTAGATCGTCTACTAAAACACCTATATATGCATCACTTCTTTTTAACACAAATGCTTCTAAGTGTTTTGCTTTTTGATGAGCATTAATTCCTGCTATTAAACCCTGACATGCGGCTTCTTCATACCCGGTAGTTCCATTTATTTGGCCTGCGAAGAAAAGGTTTTCCAACATCTTGGTTTCTAAAGAATGGGTTAATTGTGTTGGCATAAAGTAATCATATTCAATAGCATACCCCGGTCTAAAAATTTTACAATTTGCAAAACCGGGAACTAATCTTAATGCAGCACTTTGTACTTCCTCTGGTAGAGAAGTTGAAAACCCGTTTACATATATTTCTACTGTATTCCATCCTTCGGGTTCCACAAATAGCTGGTGTCGATCCCTATCTGCAAAACGGCTAATTTTGTCTTCTATGCTCGGACAATATCTTGGCCCAACACCCTCTATTCTTCCTTGATACATTGGACTTCTATCGAAACCCGTTTTTAGTAAGTCGTGAACAGCTTGATTTGTATAGGTAATATGGCAGCTACGCTGATCTTCAGCGCGCACTTTGCGAATATTCATATACGAAAAACCTATAATATGATTATCTCCTTTTTGCTCTTCCATTTTCGAGTAATCCAAGCTTCTGCCGTCTACCCTAGGCGGAGTTCCTGTTTTTAATCTATCGCTTTCAAATCCGTACTCAACCAGCTGCTCTGTAATTCCTGTAGCTGCTTTTTCTGCAACTCTTCCGCCACCAAATTGTTTTTCTCCAATGTGTATTACCCCGTTTAAAAATGTGCCACTTGTAACTACAACTGATTTAGATTTTATTGCGTGCCCCATTCCTGTAACTACACCACATGCTTTTTCATTTTTAATAATGATTGACTTTACCATGTCTTGGTAAAAATCTACATTAGGCGTGTTTTCCAGCATTTCTCTCCATGTTGCAGCAAATAACATTCTATCGTTTTGTGCTCTAGGGCTCCACATAGCAGGACCCTTACTTAGGTTCAGCATTCTAAATTGAATTGTGCTTAAATCTGTTACAATTCCGCTGTATCCACCCATTGCGTCTATCTCTCTAACAATTTGTCCCTTTGCAATTCCGCCCATTGCAGGGTTGCAACTCATTTGAGCAATGGTTTGCATGTTCATGGTAATTAGCAAAACCTTACTTCCTAAGTTTGCTGCTGCTGCAGCAGCTTCACAACCGGCGTGTCCAGCACCAACAACAATCACATCATATTCTTGAAACATAGAGCAAAGATACTTAGCGAATGCTTTATCTGATTTTTTATTGAGTGTGAATCAACCGTTTCACGTGGAACCCAAACAATTTTGCTCCACGTGGAACATAGATTATTGCTCGCAACTAAAATCCTGAACTATAATATCTTGATTTTTGGAAAACTGTCGAACAGAAACCCCCATTTTACTAAAACTAGGGTTCATTAGGTTTTTTCTATGGCCAAGGTCTGGCAAACCGATATCTAAGTATAATAAAAGAAGCGAAACGACAGGTTCGGTGGCCCCAAGTGAAATATTTTCTGAAGCACAATTGATAATTCCACCCATCTTCATTCTATCGCGAAAGCTTGTTCCATTTGTAGATTGATGACCGATTATATTATTTTTTGACAGGTCTAAAGCATGGGATTTAGCAATTAAATACAATTTTTCTTCTGGCTCAAGAAATGGTAAGGAAGAAGAAGCCGTAAGTTCTTTAATTAAACTAGCAGCATAACGACCTTTTGTTGTTGGCTGTTGTTTTAAAAACGGGAGAAGTATGTAGTCTCTAAAACTTTTAGGGAACAGCCTCGCATAATTGGTCCAATAAATGAACTCTTTTTCTGATTGGTTTAATTCGGAATAAATGTCGTTTTTTTCTAATTGATTTAGAATAAACTTGTTGTTCATTGCAGGAGCCCTAAATGGCTTATCTCTTAAAATAACTGAACTAAAGTGCTGTGCATTTAGAAAAAAGCTAAAAAGAATTAGAACAATGGTTGATAAAAGTCGAAAAACGGGCATTTAAAGTGATTTATTATAGAGTAGCAAATAACGATCCTCTTTGGCCCTCATGAGTAAAATTTCACTTTTTCTTTTGTCTTTATAGCCACATAAGTGAAGTGCTCCATGAAAAAGCACTCGAAGCATTTCGGTTTTATAAAACACCCCTAGTTGTTGGGCATTCTCTTTAACTCTATCAATGCTTATATAAATTTCTGCTTCAACCGGTTTGTTTTTTTCTGATAGTCCGAAACTGATGATATCAGTATAATAATCATGTTGTAAAAAATCATTATTCAGTTTTAGCAAAAATTCGTCTGAGCAAAAAACATAAGTAATCTGCAGTAAATCTTTTCTCTCTTTTTTAAAGATACGCTCAATAAAACCCTTTATAGCCCGTTTTTGTTGAAAGTTGAACTGGCGATCACCTGTAAGAAAGTTAATTTTTGCCATAGTAAATGATTACTCCAAAATTCGTAACAAAACCAATACCTAGGCCATTACCTTTATAATTAATATAGAAAGAATGAAGCGATTGTCGGATTTGTTAGTTGGACAGAAAGGAATAATTCACTCTTTTGAGAAGGATGATATTTTTATTAAATTGATGGAGATGGGCTGTGTGCCAGGCGAAGAGGTAAAGGTAATTCAAGTGGCACCCCTTGGAGATCCGATATCAATAGCCGTTTCGGGTTATACATTGAGCTTGCGAAAAAGCGAAGCAGGAAGTATTTTTGTTGAAGAGGACAAGCCATAAGTTATTGATTATCAATATATTGAATGAAAATAGGATTGTATTTTGGCTCTTTTAACCCCATCCATGTTGGACATTTAATTATTGCCAATCATGTAATTAATGAAACGGATGTTCAGCAGATCTGGTTAGTTGTATCTCCTCAGAATCCATTTAAACAAGAAGGAAGCTTACTAAACGAGTACCACAGATTACATTTAGCTCAATTGGCGGTAGAAGAAGATAACCGGTTTAGGGTTGCAGATATTGAATTTAAATTACCCCGTCCTTCTTATACAATCGACACCTTAGTTTATTTACAAGAAAAATACCCCCAACATGAGTTTTGTATAATTATGGGAAGCGATAGTTTTCAGAATTTGCCAAAATGGAAAAACGCCGACTTGCTAATAAGAGATTATTCGTTCATTGTGTATAATAGACAGGGCGCAGAAGTGAAAGATCAATTCAATGCAAAACTTAATATTTTAAACGCCCCATTGCTTACCATCTCAGCCACTTTAATTAGACAAAATATTCAACAAGGAAAAAGCATTCGATACTTAGTACCAGATAAGGTTAGGATGTATATTGAAGAAAATAATTATTACAAATAAACTCAGCGCTTACCCACCCATTTAGATAATAATTGAGCTGTTAGGTTATTTAGTAAACTGATTGTAACAGATTTATCGTGCAAGACATCGTCATGAAAAAATCAATCAGTCCTGTATAATAATGCGCAAACGCAATGTGTAAATAATTAATTATTCAACATCAATGGCATTACCAACATTAACAAGTCTTCGCCTTCTGCTTGCTCAGTAGGTTTTATTAAACCAGCTTTTGTAGCGGTAGACAATTCCATTTTAATATCATCGGTATCTGCGGCGTTTAGCATCTCAATTAAAAAACGGGCATTGAAAGCAATTTGTAAATCTTCGCCATCGTACTGACAGTTCATGCGCTCATTTCCTTCAAAACTAAAATCTACATCTTGAGCAGCCATTTGCAATTCGCTTCCAGTGATATTTAAAGCAACTTGGTTGGTACTCTTATTACTAAAAACGTTAACACGGCGTAAAGCATTTTGAAAGTCGTGTTTGTTCACCACTAATTTATAGGGATTGTCGGCAGGTATTACTACTTTATAATCTGGGAAACGCGCATCAATTAATCTACAAATCATGTGGGTAGAACCATGCTGTACAAACAAATGATTGCTATTGTAGCTAATGGTTAGTTCATCTTCATTGTCTGGCAAGGCATTTTTTAATAAGTTCAACGGCTTTTTAGGAACAATAAAGGAATCGGTTTTGGTAGCATGTGTGTCAACACGCCTATAGCGCACAAGACGATGGGCGTCTGTTGCCACAAACTGAACCCCTTCTTTGCTTAATTCGAAGAAAACACCAGTCATTGCTGGACGTAAATCATCGCCACTTACCGCAAATAGTGTTTTATTAATGGCGGTTAAAAGCGCAGTGCTGCTCATTTTAAAGCTATTGGTATCATCTGCAGCGGGCTCTTTAGGGAAATTATCGGGGTTTTCGCCCATCACTTTATATTTACCATTATCGCTGGTAATTTCAATAGAAAAATTCTTATCGATCGTGAAAGTAAGTGGCTGATCGGCAATGTTTTTAAGCGAATCGAGCAAAATTTTTGCAGGAATACACACTTTTCCATTGGCCTTGCTTTCAACATCCATTTGAACCCGCATTACGGTTTCGAGGTCTGTTGCTACCACATTGAGTTTTTTGTCTTGAATCTCAAATAAAAAGTCTTCCAAAATTGGCAAAACCGTATTGGCATTGATTACACCGCTAATTTGCTGCAAGTGTTTTAGTAATGAAGAAGAAGAAACGATGAATTTCATATAAGTTAATTAGACAGTAACAAACCTACTGAAAAAAGGTAAGATT
>JAYVRC010000297.1:0-7127 GCA_043776615.1 Sphingobacteriia bacterium | reverse complement strand
ATGATGTAAGAAAAGCAATTAACGTGTTGCATGAAATTTTCTTTGAAACTACTTATAAACAATTAAATATTTTTATTGCCGGAGCTGGTAACGTAGGAGGTAAATTAGTAGGACAGATTTTTCAACAATTGAGTTATTTAAAAGAACATTTACGATTACAAATACAAATAGTAGGTATAGCCAATAGTAAAAAAGTACTATTGAATGATGCAGGAATTGATTTAAATAACTGGAAAGAATTATTGAATACTTCAAATGACGGTAATATTCACTCATTTGTAAGTACAATAATCGATAAGAATTTGCGCAATAGTGTTTTTGTAGATGTAACAGCAAACGCAGAAGTAGCAACTGTTTATAGTACACTTTTGCAAAAAAGTATTGGAATAGTAGCGTGTAATAAAATTGCTTGCTCATCTTCCTACAAAAACTATTTATACTTAAAATCATTGTCACGCGAGTACAATGCCCCATTTTTATTTGAAACCAATGTTGGTGCAGGATTACCAGTAATTGGAACTTTGAATGATTTATTAAGGAGTGGAGATAAAGTAAATAAAATTTTAGCGGTACTATCGGGCACATTAAATTTTGTATTTAATAATTATGATGCAACCATACCTTTTGCACATGTTGTAAAAAAAGCTCAAGAGGAAGGATATACAGAACCAGATCCTCGCCTCGATTTAGGTGGAACAGATGTTATGCGAAAAATAATGATCTTAGCTAGAGAAGCTGGAGAGCAATTAGAAATGGATGATATTAGTAATGAATATTTTTTACCAGCATCTTGTTTCGAAGGATCGGTAGATGATTTTTACAATGAGATGGAAAAACAAGAACAACACTTTAAACAAATTTATCAGGCTGCTAAATTGGCAAATTGCAAATTAAAATTTGTAGCAGTGTACGATAATGGAACTGCTAAAGTTGGATTGCAACATATTCCTGCTGACTCAGATTTTTATCATTTATATGGGAAAGATAATTTAGTATTATTTTATACTGAAAGATATACAGAGCAACCGTTGGTAATTAAAGGTGCAGGAGCAGGTGCAGATGTAACTGCCTCAGGTGTGTTTGCAGATATTTTAAGAATTATGAATTAAACGAAATGACTAGTAAGCAAATAACCATTCACTCACCTGCAACTGTGGCTAATATGGTATGCGGGTTTGATGTGTTAGGGTTTGCTGTGAATGATCCGTATGATATAATGAAAATTCGGTTCTGTGAAAAAACTGGAGTTACAATAATTAATGAAGATGAGTATAAACTTCCTGCCGAACCAGAAAAAAATGTTGCAGGTGCTGCATTGCTAGCAATGCTTGAAGAAATACCAGAAACTATAGGATTTGAAATATCCATCAATAAACAAATTAAACCGGGAAGCGGTGTAGGGTCGAGTGCTGCAAGTGCTGCAGGTGCTGTTGTTGCTGCTAATCGATTAATGAATGATCGGTTTTCGAAAGAGGATTTGGTTCGCTTTGCAATGAATGGCGAAAAATTAGCTTCTGGTGTAAAGCACGCAGATAATATTGCACCATGTATTTACGGAGGTGTTACATTAATTAGATCAATCTTTCCTTTAGATATTATTCAGCTAAACACACCACTTTTATTTGTAACCATTGTACATCCGCAAATTGAAGTGAGAACTTCAGATGCAAGAAGTATATTAAAACAACAAATTCAATTAAAGGATGCAATTAAGCAATGGGGTAATATTGCTGGATTAGTTGCAGGGTTACAAAAAGAAGATTATGATTTGATTGGCCGTTCATTAGAAGATGTATTAATTGAACCAGTAAGAAGTATATTAATACCAGGCTTTGATTTGGTAAAACAACAATGCAAAGAAGCGGGTGCTTTAGGTGGAGGAATTTCTGGTTCTGGCCCGTCTATATTTATGTTAAGCAAGGATGAACATACTGCCAAAAAGGTAGAAGATGCAATGCATCAAGTATTTAATGCAATTTCACTCGATCATCATACATACATTACAACCATTAATAATGAAGGAGTAAAATTTATCGATTAAACTTTATTTAAAATACAGTTGCATTAATGAATTATTATAGTCTTAATAAAAAAGCCCCCAATGTAAGTTTTAAAGAAGCTACCATTCTTGGACAAGCTCCTGATAAGGGTTTGTACTTTCCCTCCACTATACCTACAATTGATAAAGCAATAATTGAGAACATCAGTAATATTAAAAAAGAAGAGCTTGCATTTAAAATTATGCTACCCTATGTTGGAAATACCATCAATGAAGAAGCATTATTTGAAATTATAAAAGAAACGATTGATTTTGATTTTCCTCTAGTACCAATAAATAACCAAATTTTTTCACTCGAATTGTTTCATGGACCAACATTGGCTTTTAAAGATGTTGGGGCAAGATTCATGAGTAGGTGTTTGGGGTATTTTTTTAAAGATCAATCCAATAAAATAACTGTGTTGGTTGCAACTTCTGGAGATACTGGTGGCGCTGTGGCCAATGGATTTTTAGGAGTAGAAGGAGTTGATGTGGTAATTCTTTATCCATCAGAAAAAGTAAGCCCAGTGCAGGAATTACAATTAACAACCTGCGGACAAAATATCACTGCCTTAGAAGTAGAGGGTAGTTTTGATGATTGTCAGGCAATGGTTAAAGAAGCCTTTATGAATGCTGACTTGAATGCAACAATGCAATTAACTTCTGCTAATTCAATAAATGTGGCACGTTGGTTGCCACAACAATTGTATTATTTTTTTGCATATCAGCAATGGTTAGATAAAGACCATCCTCCAGTAATAGCAGTTCCTAGCGGTAATTTCGGTAATATTTGTGCAGGAGTGTTGGCATATGTAAGTGGACTGCCAGTAGAACATTTTATTGCAGCTTGTAATTTAAATGATGCAGTCCCAGCATTTTTTCGATCAGGTAATTATGCGCCGAAACAAGCTATATCTACTATTTCTAATGCAATGGATGTTGGTAATCCAAGTAATTTTATTCGAGTGATGGAATTGTTTAATAATAATTTCGATGCGGTAAGTAAAACTATTTCAGGATATACTATTTCAGATGAAATAACCAAGCAAACTATTACTGATGTTTATAAGCAATTCGAATATATACTAGATCCGCACGGAGCGGTTGCATATAACGCAATGGATCAGTACTTACAATTATACCCTAATCAAAAAGGATTTATTCTAGAAACTGCGCATCCTGTTAAATTTCCTGAAACAGTAGAAGCCGCTATTGAAAAAAATATTGAAGTTCCTGAGTCGGCAAAAGCTTTGTTTGGGAAAGAAAAGAGAAGTATTAGGCTTGAAGCAAATTTCAATTCTTTGAAAGAGTATTTACTGGATTAAGCATTTAAGTGGTGCATCAATTAGCTTATCTATATCAAACCAATCAAAAAAACAAGTTTTTCAGCCTTATGGTCCTACTAGTAAGTAAATTAAATATGCTTGTTTATTGGGTTGATTCTAGATATTGACCATAAAGTTAATTTTTAAACAAAAAGCCTACTTTTGTGTTCTATAAAAAAATATTATGAAAACTCTACAAATTGCTAAATCCTTTCTGGCAATAGTCTTAGTCTGTTTAAGCCTTATTGCCTGTAAAAAAAATGCTGATACAACAGTTCCCCCTACACTCCTTAAGTCGTGGAATGTTTTACTTAACGCCAAATTCGAGAATCCAGCCCCTGCAGGAAGAACCGAAACAGGCACTGCAAAACTAGAATTGTATAGTGACTCCACTCTAAAGTATACTGTAACGGTAACAGGCCTTGCTACCAGTGATGCACTAACAGCAGCTCATATCCATGTTGGAAATGCCATTACTAATGGAGCGGTTGTTCTTGGTTTCAATCCTACTTTTGTAAATGGAGTTGCTACTGCCACTATCAGTTTGAGAAAATCGCTTGCTGATTCTATTATAAACGCTACAACAGATTTTTATGTAAATGTGCATAGTACTCAGGTTGGAAGTGGTTTAATTCGCGGACAAATTGATAATCCTGTAACTTTTGCAACAGATGTTGCTATGACAGGAACACAAGAAGTTCCTGCAGTAACAACAACCGCAACTGGTGTTGCCCTTCTTAGGCTGACATCTGATAAGACTTTATACGGAAGAGTAACAATTTCTAATCTTGAAGTTGGTGATGTACTTTCAGCAGCTCATATTCATACTGGAGCTACAGGAACCAATGGCGGGGTTATTGTTGCCTTGATTAGCGGCTCAGCTGATTTCGGTTTGCCATTAAAAATTACTGGAATAAGTGATGCTAATATTGCATTAATTCAAACTGGTCAGGTATATGTAAACGCCCATTCTTCTAGGTTTCCAGGAGGAATAGTAAGGGGACAGATCAGATAATTTATTACTTTTTATACAAATGAATTGGAGTCTTATTTTAATAAGATTTCGATTCATTTATTTTATTGGGTTGTGTTCCAATTTTGTCCGAATACACGTTGTAAAGAAGCCGATGTTCTGGCTTGCTTAGTGGTACGTATAGCAATCTCTTGCTGTTCAATTTTCTTAAACATTTCATTGGCAATCATTACAGATAAAATATTATCTAAATTTAGGTTAAGACCAACTTTATTGCCCAATAGTATTTTAGCAGGGCGTACCAACTTATCCCATTCGTCTGCAACACGGTATTCATTTAATGCAGTTCGCATAATAGGTTTAATTGCACTACGTAAAGAATCACCCACGGTTCGGCGTAAATAATCGGTAGCAGCTGTACCGCCATTTTTTATAATTCCAATAGCATCTCGAATAGTCATTTGGCTAATACCATTAACAAAAATAGGACCGGAGCGTGTAACCGCGTCTGTAGCAGCATTATCAAGCGTTACAGAAAACCGATTGAACTCTTTAGCAAGGCCTAACCTATCAAGAATTCGAATTACTTCTTGCGCATCTTGAGATAATACAGCATTTATTAAAACATCCTTGCCAAAAGAACCTTTTTGCCCAAGTGTATTCGACCCAAAATTACTACCAATGGTTAAAGCTTCTTTAATGGCATAAACTGCATCAATCTCAGATAAATATCCACCTAGGCTTTTTAATGTATTGCAACTGATTAATCCCAATACACTTATCAATAAAAGAGTATTAATTATTTTTTTCATAGTTAATTAATTCAAGCGGTTATGACTTTTGAAAGGATAATATCCTGACTTTGACATGTTATTACCAAAAATACGCAAATCTCGGGCCGCCTTATGTAATTAAAGTGAATGATGTAACTATTTGCAAAACTTATGTAACAAAAGTTATTTGTCGTAAGTAGGTTTATTGAACGGTAATTGAATGTCTCGCCAAGATTGCCAAACCGAGTGAAACGAGGTTTGGCTTCTACCGTATTGAACTTACTCAAAGCCCCACGGCAACCAAAGGTTGCCTAGTCTTTTTATTTAAGACAAGAATGAGTTCGAACATTTTATGGCAGGATATTCTTGAAATTTTAAATTCAAAATTGTTTAAACATTATTAGCAATTCTGCTATTAAAACCGTAAATGGATATCCGTATAGACCTCCTATTAAAAACTCGATAGCAAGTGATTCTACATTTTATTTGTCTCCCAATACCCCAAGTCCAATAATAGTCAAATTCCCAAATATTTTTTCATCTTCTTTTGACCAAGTATATTTCTGGATTTTTGTATTTCTTAAAACATCCCAGTCAAAATTTTCCTTGATATAAACAATAATTGTAGTAAACGACCTTTTATTTTCATTCTTATAATACTCTTTATCATCTACAAATTTAAAAAACATTACGCTAGGCTGATGGTCAGGACGATTAGATTGTGCAGAGGCCATTCGTATCTCAGGTTTAATTTCTCTTAAAAGTTTTTTTAATGGTTTGCCAATAAACTTAGTCTCATTTTCTTTTAATTTTTTGGCATCTTTTAAGGTACTCATAATTTGTGCTTGGCAAGCTACTGTCAGTAACAGCGAAACAGTCAAAATAATTTTATATAAATATTTCATGACAAAAATTTACTTAGTTACTTTTTTTTTGAGTACAAGTTGTATTACCAGAGACTGTCTAAGCCGTTGTACTCAATTTTACAAAATTTCCATTTTCATTTAAATAATAGGTATTGGTTTTGAGTACTATGTCTATTTATAGATATGTTTTGTTATAACCTATAATAGGTATTAATACTCAATTTTTAAATAATATTACATTGTAATCTTGATGCAATAATAATGATAACCTCCAAAAACGATTTTGGTAGTTTAACCATTGACGATTTACATACTTTGAAAAAACACTTCTCAAATGAAAAAACCACAAATAACACTAAACGGTTGAAAGGTATTAATTCTTTTGTTAAACGAATAGAAACTAATGTAGCAGAAAGTATGTGTTCCATACTCGGTTCAAAACCTGCTGGATTAATATTTGATTATTTGGACTATGATTTATTCAAGAACCTCAAGATTATGGATGAAAGGTTGTTAAATGAAGAAACAATTATACAGACTACATCGGGCGAGGTGTCAATACAATAGTCGATTGAAATACTTAGCTAAATCAGTTGGGATTGAAAAACTCACCAGTCACGTTAGTCGACATTCGTTTGCTTATTATATGCTTTGTTCAGGAGCAACTGTTGAAGAAATAAGTTTTGCTCTAGATCATTCAAGTATTGAAATAACCCAAAACTATTTAAAACAATTTCCAAGTAAATTTTCTTATGTGGCATTACAGAGATTTGCAGATGGATGGGAGATATAATTATAGTATGTGGTATTTTATTTCAATGATTATGATTAAATTACTTATGAATTCATTAAAGTAATGGAAAGTATAATTAAATATTACATTCAAATAGGGTTCTTGTTGTTTACTACCTCAATCTCATTTTCACAAATTGCTATCATTAAAGAAATCAAAGAGGTAAATCCAATCAGGAAAGAACGAAATATTTTTCCATTAGTTACAATCCCCGGAAATACTATAGCAACAAAGAGAATAAATAAAACATTGCAGGAAGATTTACTCTATTTGGATAGTACAGGATACAAGAAAAGTATTTTTGAAATTGTTTGGGATAGGGAAAATAAGAACAATCCTGGTTGGGAATACACAGACTT
>JAYVRC010000296.1:0-7141 GCA_043776615.1 Sphingobacteriia bacterium | reverse complement strand
AGTTGTTTAATAACAATATTAAGTACCATATTAATCCTACAGGTAAGTTTGTAATTGGTGGACCACATGGAGATACAGGCTTAACAGGTAGAAAAATTATTGTTGATACCTATGGCGGTAAAGGTGCACATGGTGGTGGTGCATTTAGCGGAAAAGACCCAAGTAAGGTTGACCGTTCTGCAGCATATGCAACACGCCATATAGCTAAAAACTTAGTTGCTGCTGGTGTTGCTGATGAAATTTTGGTGCAAGTATCCTATGCAATTGGTGTTGCACAACCAACATCTATCAATGTTAATACCTATGGTACAGCAAAAGTAGATAAGACGGATGGTGAGATTGCTAAAATGGTGGAGGGTATTTTTGATATGCGCCCTTACTTTATTGAGCAGCGTTTGAAGTTACGAAACCCTATTTACAGCGAAACTGCAGCTTATGGACATATGGGCCGTAAGAACGAAGTGGTTAGTAAAACTTTCAAAACCCCTGATGGAAAAGAGAAGAAAGTGAAAGTAGAGTTATTTACCTGGGAAAAGTTAGATTATGTAGCAAAAGTTAAAAAAGCCTTTGGATTAAAATAATTCATTTAAATATATCGGTCACCTCTGTACTTTTGTGCAGAGGTTTTTTTATTTTCAGGGTATGAATAAGAAACTAATTTTAATTGCCATTTCTTGTTTTTGCTTGATTGTATTGTTAAGAATTCAAGGCGCAGACTTAATAACGCTTAAAACCCCTAGGGGAATTCTTGATTTGGAATTTGCCAATTCACCAGCAAAGCTATATGATACTTTATCAGCATGGGATATTTTACTAGTGAAGCAAAATATATGGATCGACTTTTTATTTATTCCAACCTATGTTTTATTGCTTTCATTAGTATCATCCATATGTAGCAATAGATGGAGTGGTTTTTTTAGTAGAGTTGGAGCAATCTTTGCAAGAGCAGCATTTGTAGCGGGGTTATTAGATATTGCGGAGAACCTATTAATGTTACAAAGCGTTGCAGGAAATTATACCCCTAGTTCGCTTTGGCTTACTTATTATTGTGCTAGTTTAAAATTTCTAATTGTACTTTGTTTACTTTCATATTTTTTGATTTCGTTTCCGGTTTTATTTAAAAAATACAATAGCAATGGATAATAATCCTTGGCAAATTACAGGTGAAAAAATAGTTTACGATAATTCATGGATTAATCTTACAGAGTTTAATGTTATCAATCCTAGCGGCGGAAAGGGGATTTACGGCAAAGTACATTTTAAAAATATAGCTGTTGGTGTAATGGTACTTGATGAAGAACTAAACACTTATTTAGTTGGGCAATACCGATTTACATTAAATGCTTATAGCTGGGAGATACCTGAAGGGGGTAGTCCATTCGATACCGATACTTTAGACAGCGGTAAGAGAGAGCTTTTGGAAGAAACAGGGTTAGTGGCAGCTCAATGGGAGCAGTTGTTTACGATGCATTTATCCAATTCTGTAAGCGATGAAAAAGCAATTGTTTATTTAGCAAGGGGTTTGCGACAAGAAAAACCTGAACCTGAAGAAACCGAGCAATTGGTTGTTAAAAAAATTCCATTTGCAGAGGCAGTAAAGATGGTGGATAGTGGACAAATTACAGATTCTATGAGCATAGCGGCTATTTATAAGGTTCAACTCTTATTGGCTCAAGGAAAATTGAAGTAATACATTTGCATATGGCGTTAAAACAAAGTTCAATGATTATTGGGAGGCAGCCTTTAATTGAAGCTCTTCAATCTGGTAAAGCAATTGATAAAATATTAGTACAAAAAAATGCAACTGGCGAAGTGTTGCATTCTATTAGAACATTGGCTAGAGAACACAATATTCCTATTCAATTGGTGCCAATCGAAAAGCTGAATGGGTTATCTAGGGCTAATCATCAAGGAGTAATTGCTATTGCAGCATTGGTTCAATACCTCGATCTTCAACAAGTGATAGATCATGTAGTTTCGGAAGGAACAACTCCATTATTTCTACTGCTAGATGGTGTTACAGACGTGCGAAATATTGGTGCAATTGCTAGAACCGCTGTTTGTTGTGGTGCTCAAGCAATTATCATTCCAGATAAAGGCGTTGGTGCTTTAAATGAAGAAGCAATGAAAAGTAGTGCGGGTGCTTTGGAAAAAATACATATTTGCAGGGTAAATAGTTTGAATAAAGCTGTTGATACTTTGCATTTAAATGGTATTGCAGTATTTACTACCGAAATGCGAGCAGAAAAAAATATTTTTGATGTTGATTTTAATGATCCTTGTTGTGTAATAATGGGTGATGAGGGAAGAGGAGTTCAGCCTCATTTGGCAAAAGCCGCTGATGTTTTTTTTAAGATACCAATGGCTGCAAAGTTCGATTCTCTAAATGTTTCAGTAGCAACGGCAATGATATTGTATGAAGCAATGAAACAAAGAATGAATGTTAAAAGTGATCAATGAATTCAAATAAAATAGTGAAGTTAGTTGAATGCCCCCGTGATGCTATGCAGGGGTGGTCTAAGTTTATTTCTACTGAACAAAAAATTGAATATATAAATGAACTATTGAAAGTTGGGTTTGATGTATTGGATTGTGGAAGCTTTGTTTCTCCAAAAGCAATTCCTCAAATGGCCGATACGGCAAAAGTTATAGCTAATTTATCGATCATTAATTCAATCACAAAATTACTTGTAATTGTTGCAAATGCACGTGGGGCAGAAGAAGCCGTGGCATTCGAGCAAATTCATTCACTAGGATTTCCTTTTTCTTTATCGCCTACATTTCAGCTTCGTAATACCAATAGTAGTATGGAGGAGAGTTTTAAAAGAGTAGAAGCGATTCAAGAACTTTGTTTTAAAAATGAAAAGCAATTAGTTATTTATTTAAGTATGGGTTTTGGCAATCCTTATGGCGATAATTACAATGAAGACATTTTACTATTTTGGGCTGAGAAAATGTCTCAACTTGATATTAAAGTGCTTTCACTTGCAGATACTGTTGGCATTGCTAAACCTTCACAAATAGGATGGGCAATTAAAATTTTGCAGTCTACCTATCCAACGATTGAAGTTGGAGTTCATTTACACGCTTCTGTGAATGATTGGAAACCTAAATTAGAAGCTGCCTACAATTATGGATGTATAAGGTTTGATGGGGCGCTGAAGGGCATAGGGGGCTGCCCAATGGCTCAAGATGAGCTTGTGGGTAATATGGACACAGAATTAATGATTCCTTATTTTAAATCAAAAGGCATCCTATCTTCATTAAATATGGAAGCACTCGCATCATGCAGCAAAATGGCTACTCAAATTTTTCATTAATTGGATATGAAGTTTCACTACGAATTTGCTATTAAAAAACTACAATCTCCCATTACGCACCATCATTCGATGATGATGATCGGATCTTGTTTTACCGAAAATATGGGAAACTTACTTAAGGTTTCTAAGTTCCATATTATGGATAATCCAAATGGAATTTTGTTTAATCCAATTAGTGTAACCGAATCAATACATCAATATATAAGCAATAAAAATTTTTCTACACAAGACCTTTTTTGTTTAAATGAATCTTGGCATAGCTGGAAGCACCATAGTAAGTTTTCTGGAATTACCGCTGAAGAAGCAGTTGAAAAAATCAATCAATCTACTTTTAAGGCCAATGAATTCCTTAAAAAAGCAGATTATTTATTAATTACATTGGGTTCTGCTTGGGTATATGAATTAACCAAAGATGCCGAAGGGGCCGCTAATGTTGGTGTTGCTGCAAATAACCATAAAGCACCTGCAAATTGGTTTTCTAAAAGATTGTTATCTGCAACTGAAACGATAGCATCACTTGAAAAAATGTTAGCAGCTTTAAAAATATTTAATCCTCATTTAACCATTATTTTCACCATTAGTCCTGTTAGGCATTTACGCGAAGGAGTAATTGAAAATAACCAGAGTAAAGCAGTTTTAATTCAAGCTGTTCACGATATTGTAAAGCAATCCGAACAGCATTATTATTTTCCATCATATGAATTAATGATAGATGATTTAAGGGATTATCGTTTTTATGCGGAAGATTTGGTACATCCAAATTATCATGCAACTCAATATATATGGGAAAAATTTATTGAATCATGCATTGCAGAAAATACCCAGTTATTATTAAAAAGTATTCAGGAAATAAACATAGCATACCAACACAAACCTTTTAATCCTTCCACAATTGCACATCAAAATTTTTTAATGAAATATGCAACACTTATAAAGCTGTTAAAAGAAAAAAACCCTGAATTAGATTTACAAAGAGAGCTCAATTATTTTATTAATGGAACTAAGAGATAGTTCTTAATTAAGTACTTGACTTAAAGGAATTAACTTACATAGCTTTTCTAATTCTTGTTGCTTTAAATAATTGCTTAAATAGTATTTATGCAATAGTCCAGTTAATATTAAAATAGTTTTATCGCTATTTGCATTTAACTCTCTAGTTATTTGAGAACACATTTTTTTGTTACGCTCTTCCCAAAATAAAATATCTGCATTAAACCAATTACTATAGGGTTGAAGTTCTACATACTTTTCAGTAATATTCTTAATAAATGTATTTTCCATTTCAAAGACTCTTTTTGCAGTATCATTCAACGATTCTCTGTTCATCACTTTTAAATTACTATCCAATTTTTGAATCAGCGATTTATTTAACAAATTATAATCGTTGTATTGAATACTATCTTTATAAGAAAACTTGTTTTCATCAAACATTTGAGTCATCATTGAATTATGAGCCGCTTCCATAGCATTTTTATAGTCTACATATTTTCTCCTATTCGGAATATATATATCAAAAGAAGCTAAACACACTTCTTTTACTTTTTCTTTATATTTTCTTGCAACTTTATACTCTAAGGGGTTATTCCAAATACCTAAAAATTCTGCAGTTTTGCTACCCTTTATTTTTGGAATACTACAATCGACTACAGTAGTTGAATCAAATTCAAGTAATATAATATCTGGCTTAATTTTACTGATTAATTGGTATAACGATTTTGTTGTTAGTTGTTTATTACCATTGTGTTTTGATCCAATAATGATTACACGATTTGGCGTAGGTTCTGCATTTGCAATTGTATAAATTTGGCTGCTAAAACAAATGCAATAGATAAAAAACTTAAAATAATGTTTGTACGCCATTTGCAATTTTGAATTCATGTTGTAAAAGCCATTTTTTCCGCCACATGCCTCCCGAATATCCAACCAGTGATTTATCACTTCCTATAACTCTATGGCATGGAACTAGCAGTGTAATTTTATTTTTGCCATTGGTAGTTGCAGCTGCTCTAATTACTTTTGGATCGCCAAGTCGCTTGGCAAGATCCATATAACTGATGGTTTTACCATAACTTATTTCCATTAATTCGCTCCAAACCCTTTTTTGAAATTCGGTACCTTCTTGATGAACTGGGATATCAAATTTATTTCTTTTGCCATGAAAATATTCGATTAACTCTTCTGTGCATTGATGCATTAATTCTGTAATGCCTGGTTCGCCATAGGTAAGTTGATCTTTATTATCTACAAAGCTCAGCTCTCCAATATATTGTTCTGTGCCTCCGATTTTTACTAAGCCAATCGGACTTTCGTAGTAAGTATAGTGCAATTCACCCATAGTGGAAGCTGATTCAGAGGAGTATAAATATAGCAAACAAAATAGTATTCAACCAATTTTGTCACCGTTATTCATTTTTTTATCAGCTCTTAATAAAACGACCTGATTTTGCTCATCATAAACTCCGAGTACTAAGCACTCACTAAAAAAGTTGGCGATCTGTTTTGGCGGAAAGTTCACTACTGCAATAATTTGTAATCCTATTAAAGTTTCAATTGTATAATGATGCGTTATTTGTGCGGATGATTTTTTTATACCAAGTGGACCAAAATCAATAATTAATTGGTATGCTGGCTGTTTTGCTTTTGAAAAAATAGCAGCGTCCATAATTGTTCCAATTCGGATATCTATTTTTTCAAAATCTGACCAACTGATCATAAGTCGAGTAATTCTACAATTTCCATTAACTCCAATTTTTTATACAATTTTGAGGGAGTATCGAAACACTTACCAATTTCTTGAATTAGAATTTGGATAACCCTTTTATGAGGTAGGGGCTTAAAATAAGCTGTATTTAAAGGTGCATTTAATTTAGCAAGATAGTTTTCTATGTCTTTATGAGAGTATGCTTGTCCGTTTGTTGCGTCAACAAAAAAATGAATTTGATCCATTGGGTTTCCTACAAAAGTGGTATGATCATAGTCTGATTGATAAAAAGCGATGATGCATTGTTTCGGTATATTTATAATTTTTGCATTAATATCTAATTGATCACACATTATCTGATAAATGATCCCATTGGTTATAGTGTTTCCCTTTTTACTTTCTAGCACTTTATGAATGAAAAATTCATCAGGATTTAAATAGTTAACCTCTACGCCTTTTAAGTGATAATAGTTATAAATGATACTAGATAAAACATTGGCTTGCTCAAGTGGTGTTAGAAAGCTATTTAACTCTAGCCATACATTCCTTCTTATTTTTTCAATTTCTTGTAATACTGGTGAAGTTTGTAAGTCGGGGTATTGAAATTTAGCTGCTAATAATGCGCCAAATAATAAATCGTGGTATGCACTGTCTTTCCATTCTGTAAAATCTGCAATAAGGTCGGTAAAATGTAATCGATGAATAATCATTTCTATTCTTTCCTGAATTTCTTCATTCAGGGTAGTTTCCCAAAGGTGTTCGAGATTAGGAATAATCGGCTTGCCAAATCCAATAATTTTTTCCGAAACAGTTGAATAAACTTCTTCATCTGGATCGTCTATAAGCGTAAACAGGGCATTTAATTCTTTGGTTTCCTGCATGGTTCTGGGATTATTCTAATACCAAACTAAATTATTTTTTAGTTAACCATCACGGTCAAGTTATGCCCTGTTTGTGGATATATGTATTTAAAATCACATAATAAATTAAACATATCATCGTTCAAGCTCATTTTTGACAATTATTTGACAATTTAATAATACCCAAAAGCTTATCTTGCGTTATTAAATAATTTGTTAAATGAGCATTTTTATTACACCTAAATTTCCTAGTGCGAAAG
>JAYVRC010000295.1:0-7245 GCA_043776615.1 Sphingobacteriia bacterium | reverse complement strand
AGTGGCACCTTCTTTCACTATTTTGTGCAATTCCCTGTGAATAAATCAGAAGAGAAAATATAATTAATATAAATATAGACCGTAAATACGTTTTCATTATAAGAGGCTAGTTCTTAATAAATTTCAGAAAATAATTTTCTTCTGGAGAAGCAATAGAAACTATATATATACCATTGTCTAAATACCTAATATCTAATTTACATCTGTGAGAATTATATTCTTTATTTATTTCTATTAATTTTCCATCTATTGAAAATAGTTTTAGCTCAAATTTTAAATTTTCATTTTTAAACTTTATAAATAAATCGTTATTAGTTGGATTAGGAAATAATTCAAATTCATTTTTAATAAGAAAATTTTCGGAAGTATTTAGTTTGTCACATGAATCATTTATTTCACCTAGTTTGTAATTTGGAAAATTAGGAAGAGTAAAATTATTATACGTTTGTAAATTTAAAGAATGTTGTGTAAAATTACAAGCCGCGCCCAAACTATCTGGATTATTAATTACAGATAAATAACGTGAACTAGTCCAAGAGTTTATATATATTTTACCATCTAATGCTAATTGTGCTAAAAAAAAGGTTGTTGTTGAAATCGGAAGAGAATCATAAAAATTATCATATACAGCAATTGTATCAAAAACGGGAATCTGTATATTACTATCTAAATTTAATTGGTACAAGTACAAACTCGAACTTACATATAGAACATTTGAGTTTGGTGAGAAAGCAACTCCACCACACCACATACCGTCTAATCGAGAGAGGTATTTAAAAGTTTTAAACCTTCCTAAACATCTATCAAAATCGATTATTCCTAACCCGTAGCCAGCAATGTAAAATGCATATTTTGTTCCGTCTGGAGAAAAAACACATTGACCAATATTTTGATTTAAATCAGGTGAATAGGGTAATCCTGGTAAAGATTCGCTGCTTATATTGAAGCCTCCTTGCGAGTTAAGTAAAATTTTATAAAATTTATCAGAATTATATTTCTTGACTAAAATCCACCACTCATTACCATCACCGTGCTTAACTGCTGTTAAGCCGCCAATAAATAGTGAATCCGATAGTAGAATTTGGTTTTTCAAAATGACCCCCCCTTTCCCACTATCTAATCTCATATCTATAACTGAATAAAAAAGATGCAAAGGTAACGGTGGTCCAGAACCAATAGTTGTGTCAGGATCTAATGTCTCATGAAATAAATAATATATATTTGAATCTACAGGTGAAGGCAAAATTAAAGCACCTTGAGGAAAATTTAATCCTAATTGATACCAAAGTGAAGTATAAATTCCTGGGTTTAAACTATCTCCATTCAACATTAAAGCATCTTGACGATTTTGAATTGAAATTCCATTTGTATAAAACAATAAATTACCGTACGAGTCTGATATGTTCGCATTCGTCATCAAAAAATTCATTTGTCTTGGATGATTTGAAACGATTGCAGAACCTAACATAAAATCAATTGAAGATCCTCCTAGTTGACTGTATTGAGAAAAACTGTCACTACCATATAACCACATATTATCCTGACATAACGAAGTTTTAATTGTCACAAAATTCATCAAGATAATAAGTAGAGTAATATTTTTCATTTGCAAATATTAATAATAGTTATCTTATAATAACAAATTTACCATTGTCAACACTGTTATGGTTAGAAAGAATTGTAAAAAAGTAAATCCCTTCGGAGAATCCTTCAAGAGATAATATATACCTGTGACCATTTACATCTATATTTGACGAAAACACTTTCTGACCATATGAATTATATATTATTATTTCTCCATATTGATCCAAATTATAAAAAATTGAAATTTGAGAGTTCGCTGGATTAGGATAAACATAAGTATTAAATTCTTTAATAGATTCATTTTTTGGACTGCTATGTCTAGCAACAATGCCATTCTGTAAGCAGATTTCGTCATCGTTATAGTATTCTTCATCGTTAATTAAAAAGTACATACCACGCGCTTTGTATACTGCGCTACCTCCAATAAATGGACATTGATGACTTATTTCCGAAATTATGTCTAATTGATTTGAAGAGAATTCAAAAACGCCTTTGGCAATAGTTGACAAGTAAATGTCATTTATTTGTTTTTCATTTTCTTCAATAATACTGGTAGTTACAATATCACCATTTTCATTTTTTAAAAAATCTGTATACTCGTTTTTCTCATTATTTATAATTTGAAAATATCCATCTAATTCTTTTTGAATTAAATTAATATTGTTCAACAAAGCTAATTTTTGTAATTTAAGTGGAGGTTTGAAAGTAACGCTAATTAAGGAGTCATTCAATATTGAATCAATACTTGTTATATAATTAAAATTTGATTGTATTAATATTTTTTTAGCATCAATTATTCCCATTAATGTTTCCGAACTTGGAACAGGAATTTTCATTTTATCTTCTACAACTATTAATTTTGCAATTACAGAATTTTCATTTTCTTCATAGAAATTTTCAAAATCTATAAGGGAATCACGTAATATTGAATCTAATCTTAATTTTTCATAAAGATATTTATCTGCAATCCATTTCGTTGATTGAGTGAAATCTGAATCCGTTTCAATCTGATCTTGTGCAATTCGCAATTCAAGTTCGGTTGAATTTAAATAAGGAGTATTCCAACTACAGTTTAGGCCACAAACAGGTGCATTTCCAACACCTTGAATAAACCAACCATTCAAATTTATCGGGATAGACGGCAAATATGGGAATTGCATTGGATTGATTTTAAAAATTGAAGAAATTGCTACCGCTAATCCTCCATCATGATTTGCTCCATATGAAAGATAATTGCCTACCCAAGTATTTCCTTTATTAGTTTGTGGTCCAATAATTGCGGTATTACTTAATGACAAACCCGTGGAGTGGTTGCCAATTGTATTTGCATTTAAGCCTGTTCCTCCACAAAAACCATAAAATCGAAATCCGTAAAAAGTATTATTTGAGTAATTACAAGAAATTGAAGTATTTGACGAAAGCGATGTATAATAGCTAACTTGAGTTGTAGAAGGAACAATTGAATTTGAAAAAACAGAATTACATTTCAACTTTGTTCCTACACATCCCGATACACCAAAACCATACCCATTAATTCGATGATGGTTAATATGAACATCATTATTTATTACTTCTGAGTTATTTATGTTCTGAACTGAAACACCCATAGTTCCTGCGGCATTAGAATAAATATGGTTATTAATAATACTGAGCAATGTTGAACCGCTAATGTTAAAATCATGCGCATAAATACCCCACCCCGATATTTGACTTGTTAAAGGATTGTTGAATAGTATTGTATTATCATGAATTGAAACTAAGTTCGCATAGTTTAACCCATAAAGGTAATTGACTACGATCCCAAATTTGTTAGATTGTATATAATTTTGTGAAATTGTTATTGAACTTCCAAAAGATCCATTTCTCAAATCAATTCCATAATCTACATTATTCATAGTATTTCCAAAAATTTCTCCACCAAGGTATTGCATGAATATGCCTTTAGTACAACTTAAGATATTTACAGGTAATCTAAAACCATTTTGAGCTACACCAATATAACTATTGGTTTGACCATGTAAACCAGAATTATAAATTGCATATTCCTTACCACTTGCGAGGATTTGATTATCATAATTTTTTATATCTTTAAAATCTGCATTAATAATATTCAGTTGACCAGGACTTATTTGTATTCCACAATTAATATTTTTAAAAACATTTTTTTGATAAGGCTGTTGGTCACCAATATTAAGATAAGTCCAGCCACCTAAAATGCCAGCCCAACCATGAGTATAACTAGGCAGATTTTGACCACTAAAAGGTGGTAAAAGCGGACTGAATGAAGTTGTAAAAGTTGATCCAATACAATAAAAAATTCCGAATGCATTATCGAAAACAGCAGGTCCATCTACAATATTTATCCCTACACAATTTCTATCGAATGTACTGTACTCTATATCCATATCAAATCCAAAATGTGCATCAATCCCGTATTCTGCGTTTGATATAGTACTAAATTTACATTGTATTTTTCCACCGCCTATTCCAGCGAACGGGTCCCCTTCTGCTAACTCAGTACCAAACCACATTTTCGGACATGAAGTTGTCAAAGTTGAATTATCTACAACAAGTAATGCTCCTTGTCCAACAAAAATTTTCATTCCCTCTCCCATTAAAATCGTAGAATTAGAAATTGTTACTGTAATATTTCCAAATATAAGAATGTTTCTATTATAAAATCCATTTGTAATTACACTATTGGAGGTTATTACAAGATCTGAAGTTGTCTGGCCACAGTCAGCAAATATTTTATAAGGCGAAGAAATAATTAAAAAAATAAATAGTGTTAATTTATTTTTAAATTTAAAATTTTTGTTGCGTTGAATGTAAAGAATTAAGTTTTCCATAAGAAATGAGATATATAAGGTTTGAGTGCACTTTTAAAAATTAAATAATAACAAATCTTTAGCAATATAAATAAAAATACAGAAACATTAGGTTTGGATTAAAAAAAAGTTTTTGGTTATTAAATAATGTACATAGTAGAATAAAAACTTAGTTAGGTTAAAAGATTAAAGTAGAAGCTTTACCCGATCGGCTGAATCTTTACCGGACTTTTAAATGCAACTTTATTTATTTCCGTATTCAACCAGGTACTTCTCATTGGTATAGTTCAGAGAGTCTAATAAAAAATGCAAATCATCCGATTACATTTCGTTCTAATAGTCCTGTATGTACTGGTGGTCCAACTGGGCATATTACATTTACATATCAAGGTCCAATTAACAGAGGGATTAAATTTGACTTCTCGATTACTGCTGACCCAGGAAATCCCAATTCTCCTCCACCTGCACTAACAAATCAGTCATGGCCTACTTTCACATTTGATCAATCTAACCAAGGGCATTCGATTGAATTACCAGCTGTTGATTTAGAGATTGGTGGCTGGCATGCACATTTGAAATTATATTATGAAAATAGTCCGGGCCAATGCGAATATCAATATGATCTTCCTGTGGTGGTGAGTAATAATGCAGTTATAGAAGCTACTTCTAACACTACCTTTTGTCAGGGCGGATCAATAATTTTACATGCAAGTTTGGGGACAAGTTACCAATGGACTGGTGGATCAACAAATCGGGAATTATGTATAATCAATCCTAGCTCTGGACCACACACTTACACTTGTCAGGTTTCAGGTGGTAGTTGTACTAATACTGTGTCATCAATTACAATAAATGTGCTCCCCAATTTTGTACCTCATACTATATATCCACCTACATTTAATGTAACAAACTGTGATCCTGCAATCCCAGGTGCAACAATTTCTCTGACTTCTCCAAATGCAGCGTTTATTTGGGGTGATGGTACTACCGGGAATTCAATTTCTTATTCCGAGGGTGGAACATATTCAGTTAAGTTTATTCAGAATTCAAGCGGTTGTGCATCAGACTATAAAATTCAATTAACTAAACCAACTATAGCCTTTTCTCCTGCTTTTAATAATATATTGTGTGATATTAGTGGGACTACAAGTATACGAATAACGAATTTGGATAAATTTAAAAATACTGATCCAAATATTATGTGGTATGGACACGTTGAATTATTTCAGCAAGGTAATCCGATACCAATCCATGATTTTCTTGCTTCATCTCCAAATGTAGATTTTGTAGTTGGACCAGGAACGTATTCTCTTGTCGCGCATGGAAGAGATTATTTTGCAGGTTCAACTTCGCTTGGTTATACACCTTATTGCATGACTAGCGAAACAATCGTTATCACAACATTGGCAGATGTTACAGTTAGCTCTCCAACCGTTTGTCAATTTGGATATACCTCTTTAATATGCAGTGCAATTGGACCAGATGTAACTTACAACTGGGGAAGTGGTAATACTGGATTCTTTTTAACGGTTAATCCCAGTGCTGCCGGTTCATTTACATACCCATGTAGTGTAACACTTGCTGGTTGCAGTACTGTTGTGGTAAATGGGACTGTTACATCTAATACAAGTCCCTTACTTACAATGTCAAATCCGAGTTCAACGTCAGCTTGTTCAGCTACTGCTTCAGTAACTGCAGCAGGTGGAGCTGGATTTATTTACAATTGGGGTAACAATGGAGCTTCTTTTTCTTCGATCAGTAGTTTGTGCCCAGGTGAATATGATGTAATAGTCACTAACAGCAATGGATGTGCGGCTACAGGAACAGCAAGTGTCATAGCCGGAACGACTACCTGTTTAGCAGATCTTGATATTTATTCCGGACAAAAATCATCAGATATTATTAGGTATGGAACCTATTCTCCTGGAACTGAAGTAGCCATCCATGGTGATTTCACAATTGATCAGGATTTTTCTTTTCTTAATTCAGTAGTTAATATTGATCCAGGTGTTAATATCAATATTGATCCCAGTAAAAAATTAGTCATACAGAATTCTACTCTCAAAGGCTGTTCTGACCCATGGCATGGAATAAATTTATCAAGTGATGCATCCACTTTAATAGTAAAACAAAACTCAACGATAAGGGATGCAATTGAAGCAGTTAATGCGTCTAATGGAGCCCATTTGTCTATAACAGAAAGTAGCTTTATTCATAATCTTATAAGTCTTGAAATTCACGATGGAAATTTTTTCTATTCGGAAATTTCCGGTAACAAATTTTATTATAGAGATGTAACAGATTTAAATGAACCGAATGGGACAGCACACATTCGATTGAGAAACGTTTCAGATATTGTTATTGGAACGGTTAGGCCTACAGTAATTGCAAATGAATTTAAAAATTGTTTTTACGGCATATATATTGAGTCAAGCAATGCTTTGATTCAGAATAATGAATTTCATGATTTAGGTGTACTTCAAATGAATGATGCTATGCAATGGATTAATATAGGAAATGCGATCCGCGGTGTTGGCGGTTCAAATAAGATCGAGATTCGTGGCTCAAATTTAAGTACAGACCAAAATTATTTTCATCATATTACTGATCAAGGTACTGCTGTGTCATTGGAAGGAGAATTTGAAGTCAGCATTTATGGAAATTATTTTGAAAATCTATATGGTGGAATTAACTTATATAAAGTTGTGAATCATAGTGTCAATATAAAGAATAATCATTTTCAGGATTTCAGATATGCTATAGGTGCTTATGATCTGGATAATTGTGTTGCAGATTTTTCTGAAAATAATTTGAATATGTTAACCACAAGTCA
>JAYVRC010000294.1:0-7260 GCA_043776615.1 Sphingobacteriia bacterium | reverse complement strand
TCTCCTTTATCATAAAACGCAGTTTTTTCGGAAAGTGTAAAATTTTGATCAATGTATTCTACTTCGTAATCATTCCAATTTTCTTTTGGATAAACTTCTCTACCTAAATTCAATGCTTTATAAAATGCATCTTTATCTTTTTTCTTAAGTCCTTGGTCTGCTAAAAATTTATAGATATCAGCAAAATTCTCCCCAGTACATTTTGCTTCTGCTAAACGATTATAATACATAGAAGCACGGTCCATTTTTTGTGCATTCTGGTTAGAATATGCTGCATATAATATTGATGTAGTATCGAATATAGCTTTAGAATTTGCCCATTTATTTTGGAAGATAAAATCACTGTAGTAAACAGCGGCTTCAAAATCTTCAGCTGCTTTTGGCCAAACTTTGTCTTTAAAATCGGTTAACCCCGCATTAAAATTCATAGAATACATATCGAAAAAGCCTTCTGCTCCTTTTTCTTTTACTACTGTAAAAGTAGGATCCAATGAAACATATTTCTTGGTAGCTTCTTCTGCATCTTTAGCTGCATTCGGAAATTTTGCTTTGGTTGCTTCTCCTTTTGCAAGTGCAGCATTTAACCTGGCTTTCCAATACCAACCTTCAGGCTTAGATTGGTTCTTAGCATCGGCCAATAACTTATCATTCTCAGTCTTGGCTTCTTCAAATTTTCCAAGCAAAACAAAGGTTTGAACTTTTTTAAAATCCTGCGCAATTGCAACATTTAATAATACAATGCTAAAAATAACGGAGAAAAAATATTTCATATGTGCTTTTTTAAAATGGTTTAAATAATCGGTTCGTTAGTATCTGTATTTATTGTGTCTGTTGTTGAATCTGAATTATCGGTATTGGGTATTTCATTTGCATCAGTTTCAATAATAACTTCCTCAACAACTTGTTCTTCAATCTGAGAAATAGCAGCAATTTCATCGGTCTCATCTAATCTAATTAGTTTAACACCCTGTGTTGCTCGTCCAGCTTCTCTAATATCTATAATACCAGTGCGTATTGTTATTCCAGATTTACAAGTTATAATTAAATCTTCTACTTCTTTAACATAGAGAATACCAACTAACTTACCTGTTTTTTCTGTTACATTAATGGTTTTAACACCTTTGCCACCCCTATTGGTAATTCTATAATCCTCAATTGCTGTTCTTTTACCAAAGCCTTTTTCACTTACAACTAAGATGGTTCTCTCAGCATCATCCTTATTTACACAAATCATGCCAACCACTTCATCGGTTGTATCATCAACCTCAATTCCTCCAACTCCTATTGCACCTCTACCTGTTGAACGAACCTTAGATTCTGGGAAACGAATAGCTCTTCCACTTCTTACAGCCATCATGATTTCGCTATTTCCATCTGTCATCCTTGCTTCTAACAATTCATCGCCTTCATTAATTGTGATGGCATTAACACCATTAGCTCTTGGTCTACTAAAATCTTCTAATGATGTTTTTTTGATAATTCCTCTCTTAGTACAAAGTACAATGAAATGGTTTTGAACAAAATCTTTATCATCAATTTTTTTGACGTTGATGATGGCTTTTACCTTATCATCTCCAGGCAATTGTATTAAATTCTGAATTGCTCTTCCTTTTCCTTGCTTCTCTCCTTCTGGAATTTGATATACCCTCATCCAAAAACACCTGCCTTTTTCTGTAAAAAATAACATAGTATCATGAGTAGAAGCAATGAACAAATGTTCTACATAATCTTCTTCTCTTGTTTTAGATCCTACTGCTCCTCTTCCTCCTCTTTTCTGTTGACGATATTCTGTTGCTGAAGTTCTTTTGATATAACCTAAATGCGAAATCGTAATTACAACATCTTCATCTTCAATTAAATCTTCGATACTCATTTCATCTGCCAAATATTGGATTTCGCTTTTACGCTCATCCCCAAATTTGGTTTTTACTTCTAACAATTCAGTTTTAATTAAATCGTATCGCAATTGTTCGCTTGCTAATAATTCTTTTAGCCCTTTAATAGTTGCAATTAATTCATTGAATTCTGCAATAATTTTATCGCGCTCCATTCCAGTCAAACGTTGCAAACGCAATTCTAAAATAGCTTTTGCCTGAGCTTCTGACAAGCCTTCTTCTTGACTATAAAGTTCATTGCTTAAATCGGTAAACAATGCAGCACTTAAATACCATTTCTCTTCTTTACTCCTAGCAATTAAAACATCTTTTGCTTCATCAGGTGTTCTACTAGCTCTAATTAAACGAATTACTTCATCTAAATGATCAAGTGCTTTTAGGTATCCTTCTAAAATATGAGCGCGTTCCTCTGCTTTGCGTAATTCAAACCTGGTCCTTCTAATAACTACTTCCATTCTGAACTCTATGAACTCACTGATTAAATCGCGGAGATTCATAATTCTAGGACGTCCTTTGCTTAACGCAACATTATTAATACCATAGCTGGTTTGTAATTCAGTGAATTTATATAACTGATTAATTACTACTTGAGCAACAACATCTTTTTTTAATTCTACTACAATTCGAGTACCGTCTTTGTTACTTTGGTTACCTACATCCGAAATGCCTTCTACAATTTTATTGATAGCAAGTTGACCAATTCTATCAGTTAAAGTATCGCGACTAACTTGATAAGGTACTTCAGTAATCACAATCATTTCTCTGCCATTAGGCTTCACCTCAATATTACATCTACCTCTAACAACAACTCTACCCCTTCCGGTTAATAGTCCTTGCTTCACTCCTTCCATACCATATATAATTCCACCTGTTGGAAAATCAGGTGCTTTAACAAAATTCATTAAATCTTCAATCAAAATTTCTCTATTCTCAACATAAGCTATACATCCATCAATAACTTCATTCAAGTTATGAGGCATCATATTAGTAGCCATACCAACAGCAATACCGGAAGAACCATTTATTAATAACTGAGGAATCCTTGATGGCAAAACAGTTGGCTCCTTTAAAGAGTCATCAAAGTTTAATTGAAAATCAACGGTCTCTTTTTCAATATCATCGAGCATTGCTTCCGAAATACGTTGAAGCCTTGCTTCTGTATAACGCATTGCAGCTGGAGGATCTCCATCTTGGTTACCAAAGTTACCCTGGCGATCAACTAGCGTATAGCGCATTGTCCACTCTTGTGCCATACGCACCAAAGTATCGTAAATAGCACTATCACCATGCGGGTGATATTTACCCATTACCTCTCCAACTATACGAGCAGATTTTTTGAATGGTTTATTGAAATTATTTCCCAACTCACTCATTGCATATAATACCCTGCGGTGAACAGGCTTAAATCCATCACGAACATCTGGCAAAGCTCTACCAACAATTACCGACATTGAATAGTCGATATATGCCGTTTTCATTTGCTCTTCAATATTTACTTCTATTATTCGATCGTTATCGTTTGTTATCTCAGGTAATTGATTGTCTTCCATTGAGCTTTTCTAGTTCAGAATTAATTTCTTTTAAGTGGTAAAATAACCACTCAATTATAGGATGGCGAAGATAGCTTTTTTAAAGCTTTTAATAGCCTAAAATTTGGTATTTTTTAATGGTTTTATCCACAGTTGTGGAGCGAGATAAATTGTTCTATATTTAGCTTTTTTAATATGGTTAGTTCTTCACAAATATTACTTTTTGGCGCAGGTAAATCTGCCACCGTTTTAATTCAATACTTATCAAAAATATGTGCACAATATCAATGGAATTGCACCATTGCAGACATGAATTTAGCTGCTATTCAAGCAAAAATTGGGCATTCTCCCTATCTTCAAGCAAAATCAATCGATATTAATGATGAAAATGCTCGGAAATCGTTAATAGATCATGCTGAAGTGGTAATATCTCTACTCCCACCTGTTTTACACCAATTGGTTGCAATCGACTGTTTATTATTAAAAAAACACTTGCTTACAGCTTCCTATATTGATGATTCGATGAAAAACATGGAAAAAGACATTGAAAAAGCTGGACTGCTTTTTTTATGTGAAATGGGCCTAGATCCTGGTATTGATCATATGAGTGCCATGAAGTTAATTCATGAAATTAAAGAAAAAAATGGCGAAATCCATTCCTTTAAATCGCATTGTGGTGGACTAGTTGCTCCTGAAAATGATACCAACCCTTGGCATTACAAAATTAGTTGGAACCCTCGCAATATTGTTACTGCTGGTAAAGCGGGCGCCAAATACAAAGAAAATAATCAACTTATTCAAAAAGATTACTCATCCATTTTTAGCAATTGTGGTGAAGTAAATATTAAGGGTTTAGGTAAACTTGCTTATTACCCAAACCGCGATTCTATCAGTTACATGAATCTGTATGAATTAAACAACGCAGCAACATTCATCAGAACAACATTGCGGTATGCTGATTTTTGTACTGGATGGGAAAAAATTATTGCTGCAGGACTAAGTTCCGACGAAGCAATAATCGACACAGATGAATTATCGTATGGTAGGTTTTTAAGAGATCATCTCGCCGCTAATAAAATAACGCTTGATACTCCATTACTCGATTTACAATTCGATTTCTTAGGTTTATATAATAATAAATCTATTCATCAAGGCAAAAAATCGACTGCTTCTATTTTACAATTAATTATAGAAGAAAAGTGGAAACTAGAACGTGGGGAAAAAGATATGATTGTAATGTTACATGAAATTGAATACAATTTAAACAACGTGTCTCATCAAATTAATAGCTCATTAATTGTAAAAGGAAACGATGATGTAGAAACTGCTATGGCTAAAACAGTTGGACTCCCACTGGGCATTGCAGCGAATTTAATTCTACAGAACAAAATAGCTGTTCGAGGGTTACATATACCTATTATAGAAGAAATTTATGTTCCTGTTTTAAATGAATTGGAAAATGAAGGAATTCTGTTTGAAGAATATTAACAAGTATTAAAAAATAAATAAATGAACTATTGGCTTATTAAATCAGAACCGTTTAAATACCCTTGGGATCAGTTTGAAAAAGACAAAGAAACTTTTTGGGATGGGGTAAGAAATTACCAAGCTAGGAATAATTTACGTGCCATGAAAAGAGGCGATTTGGCTTTTTGGTACCATAGCAATGAGGGAATGGAAATTGTTGGAATAGCAAAAGTTTCAAAAGAATCTTATCAAGATCCAACTACCGAAGATCCAGCATGGTTGGTAGTAAATTTTAAGCCTGTTAAAAAACTTAAGCATCCGGTTTCTTTAGTAACCATAAAAGCCGACAACCGATTGAGTAATATGGCTTTGATAAAAAACAGTAGACTATCTGTGCAACCAGTAACTGCCGAAGAATGGGAAATGGTGATGGACTTGAGCAACGAAAAAAAATAACGGCATGCAAAAACTAGTTGTACTATCTGGAGCAGGTATTAGCGCAGAGAGTGGATTAAAAACATTTCGCGATAGCGATGGTTTATGGGAGGGTTATGATGTGTACGAAGTAGCTACACCAAGAGGATTTAAAAAAAATTCGCAACTGGTTTTAGATTTTTATAACATGCGTAGAAAAGATGTAGCTGCTGCCCTTCCAAATAATGCACATTATGGATTAGCTGAATTAGAAAAATATTTCGATGTACAAATCATCACCCAAAATATTGATGATTTACATGAGCGATCAGGCAGTAAAAATGTATTGCACCTCCACGGCGAAATATTTAAAATGCGTAGTGTTTTAGATAAAACGCATTCATCCGTTTTCGATATTACTACAGATATAAAACTTGGTGATCTTGCACCAGATGGAGCTCAACTAAGGCCCCATATTGTTTGGTTTGAAGAAGATGTACCCATGCTCCAAAATGCAATTGAACTTGTTGAACAAGCTGATATTTTTATCATCATTGGAACATCCTTACAAGTATATCCTGCAGCTGGTTTAGTAAATTATGTTCCAAAAAATGCAGTTCGATATATTATTGATAAAAACATACCAAGTATTCCATCAGGTTTAAACATTATTCCAATTGAGGCAATTGCTTCGGAGGGTGTTGAAAAACTTAAAAAAATGCTTTTGTAATTCCTATTTAATCCCAACTAGTTACTCATAACATTTCATACCTTATATATAAATTCGATATTGAAAAGTTAAACAATGTTAACTATTTAGAAAAAAAAGTTTAAATTCATTCGATTTTATTATTTTTTTTAGCTAAAAAGTATTGATAACTCTTTTCCAAAACCAAATTACACATATTATGATTAAAAAAATGTCACTTCTGCTGTTCGCATCGCTTGTCTGCTTGTTCACAGTAGCGCAAAAAACCAAAAGCACTGGTATTGTTACAGACGACAAAGGCAAGCCGTTAACCGGAGCTACTGTTTCTAATAGAGGAACAAAAGAAACGGTAGTTACTAATAACAATGGTGCTTTTTCAATTAATGCCGAAAAAGGAGCTGTTTTGGCTTTTAGTTTCGTTGGATTTGAAACAAAAGAAATTAAGTTTAACGGAGAAACTTCGGAACTAAACATTAAACTAAATTTATCTGAAAAAGGACTTAATGAAGTTGTTGTATTGGGTTCAAGAGGAGTTGCACGCTCAAAATTGGAAAGTGCGGTTCCAGTTGATCGTTTTGATATTAAAACTTTAATTACCGATATTCCCCAAACAGATATTACAGGTATATTAAACTATGTGGCACCTTCATTTAATTCAACACCTCAAACTGTAGCTGATGGTACAGACCATATCGATCCTGCATCTGTAAGAGGTTTAGGTCCAGATCAAACATTGGTATTATTGAATGGAAAAAGAAGGTATTCAACTGCATTGGTAAACCTGAATGGAACTATGGGTCGCGGATCTGTAGGTACAGATTTAAATGCAATACCCGCTGCAGCTATCGATAACATTGAATTACTAAGAGATGGTGCAGCAGCTCAGTACGGTTCTGATGCAATTGCAGGCGTAATAAATATTCAACTTAACAGTAATATCAATAAAGGAAAAGCTTCATTAACTTATGGAGCTAATACTACCAATTATCAGGCGTACACACACATTAACTCTGGAAATTTTGTTTCAGGAATTGATCCTTTATATATTAAAAGAAATGTTACTGATGGCCAGAAAGTTCAAGCTACTGTGAATTATGGCTGGCAGCTTGGAAAAAGAAAGGGTAGTTTTATTAACCTCACAGCTGTTTTTGAAAAGCGTGAACCAACAGTTAGGTCAGGAGAGAGAGTTGGTAATATAGACGACCGTAAATCAGGTGATGCAGCAAGTACATTTCTGCTAGACAGT
>JAYVRC010000293.1:0-7291 GCA_043776615.1 Sphingobacteriia bacterium | reverse complement strand
TTAAGCATTCAATTAAAGTATTGGGTGAAATGATTGTATCTGGGTTTAAAAACAACACATTGGCGCCCCTACTAATTTGTAAGGCTTGATTATTGGCTTTAGAAAAGCCTTTATTATCTTTGTTTTTAATGAAAACTACTTCTTTAAACTCGCTTTCAATTGATTGTATTAACTCCCTTTTGCTATCATTGTCCACTACAATTATTTCGGCTTCAATATCGCCAATAGCCTTCCGTACCGAGCTTAAGCAAGGAATTAGAAAATTATAAACTTGGTAATTAACTATGATAATAGAAAGTTGCACCCTATTAATTTATACTGCCAAAGATGCTGAATATGCGCCAAAAAATTGCTGTTTCAATTGAATGAGGGTTACTTTTGCACAATGTTAAAAAATATTTTACTTAAAGCAACTGAGGCCGGAGCTGCTGAGCTCAAACGCTTTTTTAATGGCAGCTTCAAAATCAGTAATAAAGAGGGCATTAATAACTTGGTTACAGAAGCAGATCACGCAGCCGAAAAGGCAATATTTGCAATTATTCAAGCCGAATATCCCAATCATTTTATTTTAAGTGAAGAAACAGGAGAGATTATTCATGATTCTTCTTATAAATGGATTATCGATCCAATAGACGGAACCGTTAATTTTTCTAATGGCATTCCTATTTGTTGCGTAAGTATTGGTTTAGAACATGAAGGACAAATAATTATGGGTGCCGTTTATAATCCAATAATGAACGAGTTTTATTTTGCAGAAAAAGGATTAGGTGCAACCCTAAACGACCAGCCCATTTTGGTTAGCAGTAAAACAGCTGTTATAAAAAGTTGTTTGGTTACAGGCTTCCCTTATACTTATTTAGATGCTCCAAATGGACCGATCCAGGTTTTCGAAAAATTAATCAGAAGCGGTGTTCCAGTGCGTCGCCTTGGAAGTGCCGCCATTGATTTATGTTGGGTTGCAGCAGGAAGATTCGACGGATTTTATGAGCATAACCTTCAAGCTTGGGATAGTGCTGCTGGATATTTAATGGTAAAAGAGGCTGGTGGAAGGGTTACCGATTTTAAAGGCAACGAGTACTCTCCTTATCAACCTCATTTAATTGCAACAAATGGAAAAATTCATGATGAATTGATGGGTATAGTCAACGGTGCAAATTTAAACAATTGATTTTTATGGAAGAAAGAACAGAGATTGCCGACTTAGGTGAATTCGGATTAATTGATCATCTAACAAAAAATATTGAAATTCAAAATGCATCAACCATTTTAGGGGTTGGTGATGACGCTGCTATAATTGATCATTTTGGCAAACAAACAGTAATCAGTACTGATTTATTATTAGAGGGCGTTCATTTTGATTTGATGTACACTCCTTTAAAACACTTAGGGTATAAATCGGTTGTTGTTAATTTGAGCGATATATATGCAATGAATGCAACTCCAACTCAAATAACTTTAAGTATAGGAATTAGTAACCGTTTTAGTGTAGAGGCTTTAAACGAATTTTACGATGGTGTTTATTTTGCTTGTGACAAATATGGTGTAGATTTAATTGGAGGTGATACAAGCACTTCTCCTAAAGGATTAATTATTTCTGTTACTGCAATCGGTGAGGTTTCTCCTAATAATTTTGTTAAAAGAAGCACAGCTAAAAAAGGCGATCTTATTTGCGTTAGCGGCGACTTAGGAGGAGCGTTTCTTGGATTAACTTTGATGGAAAGAGAAAAGAAAATTTATCTCGAGAACCCGGCTATTCAACCCGATTTAGAAAATGAAACCTATGTGGTTGGTCGATTATTAAAACCAGAAGCAAGAAAAGACATTATCGATTTTTTTGAAAAAAATTCCATCTTACCTACATCAATGATGGATGTAAGTGATGGTATTAGTAGCGAAGTGCTTCATCTTTGTAAGCAATCTAATCTTGGTGCAATTATTTATGAGGAAAAAATACCTATATCGGAAGAAAGCAGGATGGCCGCATATAAATTTGGACTCGACCCTACAGTTTGCGCTTTAAACGGTGGAGAAGATTATGAATTAATTTTTACATTAAAACAAGAAGACCACGATAAAATTGTTTTGAATGAAGAAATAAGTGTAATTGGATATACAACCAACTTGGACGAAGGAGTAAAGCTTCAAACAAAGGGTGGAAATACTTATAATATTACTGCACAAGGTTGGAACGCATTTCAACAATAAATTGCTAAATGAGAAGAGCACATATATTTTTTTCAGTATTGCTTTTCTTTTATATGAATGGCATTTCACAAGAAAATAAAATTACCCATAAGCAATTTTCTCCTCAGGAAATGAGGTCAGATTTTGATTTGTTGAAAAAAATTTTAGAAGCCAATCACCCAAGCCTTTATTGGTACACTTCAAAAGACAGTCTCGATTTTCTCTTTAATAATATTTATTCCTCATTAAATGACTCTCTCTCCGAAACTGCTTTTAAAAACAAAATAAGCAATTGGGTAACTGCAATTAAATGCGGGCACACTTCGGTTCGACTTTCTAGAAAACTCAATAAAGAATTGTCAAAACATAAACCACCACAGTTTCCAATTCAAGTAAAAGTATGGAACGATAGTTTAGTTGTAATTGCTAACGCCCTTCAGAATGATAGTTCAATAAAACGCGGAATAGTAATTGAAAGCATTAATGGATTTGCTTCAAAAAAAATTATTGATTCCATTTTCAATACCATTTCAACTGATGGAAATTCATTGAATCATAAAAACCAAGTAGCAAGCAACTCTTTTCCTTATTGGTATAATACCGTTTGGGGTATCGATTCGGCATATACAATTAGATACTATGATAGTTTGGGCAATATGCAGACAGCAATAATGAAAAACTTTGTGTCTATAAAAAAAGCCAAAACCAAAGATACTGCAATGAGCAAAGCCCCAACAAGCAGCCTCAGTAAAAGGCAACAATTGCAGCTATCTAGACGTTCTTTAACTATAGATACATTAAATCATAGTGCAATTATGCGCTTAAATACCTTTAGTAATGGCGCTTTAAAATTGTTTTTTAAACGTAGTTTTAGGAATTTGAAAGAATTAGCTATTACTAATTTAGTAATTGATTGTAGAAATAACGGTGGGGGAAAAGTTGATAATAGCATCCGTCTTACCCAATATTTAATTAAACATCCATTTAAAATTGGCGACAGTGTTGTTGCGGCTAGCAGAAAGTTTAAATACGCTCGCTACATTAACCCATCTTTTATTTATTGGGTTTCTATGAATATTTCTGGAACAAAAACCGATGATGGACAAATTCATTATCGCAGATATGAAAAGCATTTTTATGAGCCAATAACAAAAAATTATTTTACAGGGAATGTTTTTCTATTGCAAGGTGGAAATACTTTTTCGGCAGCTACTATGTTTATAGCTGCTTTAAAGGGACAAGAAAATGTGACTATTATGGGAGAGGAAACTGGTGGTGGGTATTATGGTAATTCGGCCATGCATATTCCTACTATAACTCTACCAAAGAGTAAGCTGCAAATAGGTTTACCAATGTATCGCTTAGTAATGGATAAAAGTAGGCCAAAAGGAAGGGGCATTATACCCGATGTGCTTATCAATCCTTCTTTATCGGCAATAAGATCTGGTGTAGATTTAAAAATGAAAACAGTAACAAAAGTTATACAAGAAAACAGTCACTTAAAATAAAATGCTTATTTTTAAAAACTTTAATATACCAATATTGCTAAGAGCACTCATACTTATTTGCTGTTTGTCATTGAAGCTGGCTGTTTTTTCGCAAGACCCAACTAGTCTTTCTCCTATTATTACAATGAAAGATACTGTTCATCCTAAAAAAAGGACATCTATTAAACCAGCCGGTGATTTTGATCAACGCTTTTCGGTTTTTGGAAGTAATAAAAACGTAAATATTTGGGGATATAGAATAGGGGTACTAGTGAACGATAAATTTAAAGTGGGTATTGGCGGTTATTTTGTAAAATCCGACTACGATACAAATATTTATAAAACCAGGACTCAAACCCAAAACTTTACTCAGAAAAGTCAAATAAATCAAACTATCTATTACGGCACTATATACCTGGAGCCCTATTTACTTAGAAAAAAACGCTGGGAACTAAGCATGCTTTTCGAAGCAGGATTGGGTAATGTTAGTATAGATTCGTTTTCTCTCACAAAAAAATATGCTAACTCTGGGGGTAGGCTCCTAAGTACAGATAGTACTATCAAAACTGGAAAAGAATCAATAGTTCCTATTGGAATGGGGTTTACGCTAAATCTGATTATGCCAGACATAAAAGGATTACACTTTTTAACTTATTTCGGACTTAATTGTATTTTGGGAATTAGAACAGTTATTAAGGATAGTGATTTCAAACAAAGTTATGATGGCGTTTTTTGGAGTGTTGGTTCTGCTATTTTTATTGATAGAATATTTACCGACATAACTAAAAAGAAGAAAACAGTTAATCCAACTCCAAATTAGATTACTTGCGTAAAAAATAAAACCCCGAAATAATCGAGGTTCTATTTTAATTTATCTTATCGTTTTTAATGTTTCTCCGTTCCAGGCTTACACTTTTCGGCGAACTCATGAAAAGTATCATGTGCAATAGTCATTAAAGCAACCAATTCTTTATCTGATTTTTTTGCTTTTACCCCCACTTCTACAGCAGTACAATTTTCTACCAACTTCTTTAATATTGGTTTTGCAGCTTTTGCATCATAACCTGCTGGAACAACGGAAGCTTCCCATGTTTTTGCTTTTTCAACTAGTGCTGCTGCATTTTCTTTTGTTGGCTTAAGATTGCCATCTTCTGCTGGGTGAAATGTTTTACTCATTACTCCATGAAACTCAGTCATTTGTTTCCACTCTGCCTGCTGTGCATAAGAAGCAATTGAAAGAACAGCAGCAACTGAAAATAATAATACTTTTTTCATTGAACTTATTGTTTGTTTTTTTTATTACTGCAAAATTACAGTTTTCGTTATTTATTATTAACAATATAATTATTATATTAAGTTCAACTGTTCATTTAATAGTATGAAGTTTGCATTATCACCAATTTTAATTGTTCCTTTCATAAAAGGTTGCCCAATTACTTTTGCAGGATATACACTACACATTTTAATTGCCTCGCCTAATTCAATCCCTACATGGTTAACTAAATTTTGAACACATTTTAGCATCGTTAAAGCCGAGCCACTTAAAATTCCATTGGCTTCATATTTATCTCCATTTAACTGATGCGGATAAGGCCCGTCGAATGTATCTGTAACCGCATCCGTAATTGCAAATAACCTTTCTCCAAGTTGATGCTTTGCAATTTTTATCGCGGTAAAGTCAACATGATATCCATCTGGAACAATGCTGCAGCATAGTTTTGAATGATTAAAGATTGCTCCCACCATTCCAGGAGCCCTATGTTGTAAGGCACTCATGGCATTATATAAATGAGTCGCCGCATTAATTCCATCATTAAATGATTTAGTTGCTTCTTCATAAGTTGCATCACTATGCCCTGCTGATACTACCACTCCATATGATTTAATTAATTCAACTACTTCTTTGCTACAAATTTCAGGCGCAAGGGTTATCATAGTAATAACTCCTTTCCCGTATTCTAATAATAGCTTTACTTCATCTATTGATGGTGAATGAATGAACTCGGTTAAATGCGCGCCTCTTTTTCTATCATTAATCCACGGGCCTTCTACATGCAATCCTATACATCCTTTTCCTCCGCTTTGTTGATAATCACGCACAGCATCAACACATGCATAGATTACTTTGTTGCTATTGGTAGCAACTGTTGGCTGAAACCAATGAGTCCCGCCATTTTTACAATATTCATGCAACAACTCAAGGGTTTCTTTTTGAGGATACGCACTCAAAAGTTTACCGCACGCTCCATAAATCTGTAAATCAATTAAAGATGGAATGATATATGGATATATAATTGCTGGTGCATTAGCTAATGTATTCGTAGCAACTATATCTTCAATACAGTTGTTGTTTTTAATTAACGATACATTGCGAAGCCACTGTTCTCCAGTAAATAATTGTTTAGCTGAAAAAACTTCTTGCGACATTTTATTAATTAAGAATTTAAAATGGTGAAATCATCTGCGTCTTTCCAAAAAGGAAACTTGGCCCTAACCTCTAATAATTTTTCTTTACTTAAAGCATGGGTACTAATTTCTTCTAAATGAGCTTTTGTATAAAGCACTTCGCCTAACGGATCAACCAACATACTATCGCCACTGTGTGCTATTCCATTACCATCTTTCCCAACACGGTTTACACCAATTACATAACATTGGTTTTCTATAGCACGTGCTATCAATAACGATTTCCATGCATGGTTTCTTCTTTCGGGCCAATTTGCTACATACAATAAAATATCAAATTCGGGATCTTCATTCGATTGCTGTCTTGCCCATACAGGGAACCTTAAATCATAACATATCTGTGTGTTAACTTTCCATCCGTTTACACTGGTAATTAATCGTTTATTGCCAGCTGTATAAAAATTATTTTCCCCGGCAAAAGCAAAACGATGTCGCTTATCATAAACTCCACTATTTCCATTGGGCAACACCCACAACAGTCGATTAAAATATTGATCGTTTTCTTCAATTATTACACTTCCTGTAATGATCTTCTTTTGTTCTGTAGCAATTTGTTTCATCCATTGAACCGTTTCTCCATCCATTTTTTCTGCTAATACAGAGGGCTTCATACTAAACCCTGTAGAAAACATTTCGGGTAACACTATTATTTGTGATTCTTCGGTAATAGCATTTATTTTTTTTTCTAATTGTAATAAATTGGCCGCCTTATCCTCCCAAACCAAATCGCTTTGTATTAATGTGATTGAAATAGTATTCATAATTACAATTTAATGAATTCGATAACTTATTTGAAAAGCACCGTATCGTTGCGACTTTGTTTGAGAAGGTGTTTCTTTTGATTGATATACATACTCAACTTTTCCAGTAATCCTACCCGAAGCATAACATACGCCAAGCGCTTGCTGATACATTATGCTTGATGGCTCTTGTGTAACAGCCACCGATCCTTTATTAAATACTCCGCCCTGAACAGTTGCATTATATGCTTGTGCAATAACTTGAGGATACCAATATCCAAAAAATTCATGTTTTCTTTTTGTCGTTCCCTCTTTGGTTGATATGCGTGCATTCCACAGGGCGCTTTCTGCATTTATTTCAAAAGCACCCCAAACAATCATAGCACCCGCAGATGCATTTGTATAAGTTGTACC